>NZ_JBISWJ010000069.1:0-17431 GCF_044462225.1 Kocuria kalidii
GGCCGCGGTCCGCCCGTGCGGAACCGGCCCCGACGCCCGACGACACCCCGGCCGCCCGGCCGGACCAGCTCCCAGGAGGACCCGCATGACCGACGTCGGGCTGCTCAGCCCCGGAGCCCACCGGGGGGACGGGCACACGGACGACTCCGCGGTGCTCCAGGCGCTGCTCGACGTCGAGGCCGCCTGGGTCGCCGCCCAGACGGGCGCCGGCCTGGCCCCGCCCGGCGCCGCGGCCTCGGCCCGTGCCGCGGCCAGGTCCGAGGACTACGACGCGGCCGACGTCGCCCGGCGCGCCGAGGGCGGCGGCAACCCCGTGATCCCGCTCCTCGCCGACTACCGCCGGCGGCTGGGGGACCTCGACCCCGAGGCCGTGCGCTGGGTGCACCGCGGTCTCACCAGCCAGGACGTCATGGACACCGCGATGATGCTGGTCGTGCACCGGGCCGCCGGGCCCCTCGCCCGCGACCTGGGGCGCACCCGCGACGCCCTGGCCGGCCTGGCCGACGCCCACCGCGGCACGGTCCTGGCCGCCCGCACCCTCACCCAGCACGCCCTGCCCACCACCTTCGGGCTCAAGGCCGCCTCATGGCTGGCGGGCCTCCAGGACCTGGAGGACGACCTCGCCGAGCTGGACCGCCTGCCCGTCTCCTACGGCGGTGCCGTCGGATCGCTCGCCGCGAGCGTCGCCCTCTTCCCCGGTGCCCCGGACGCAGCCGAGCGCGCCCTGGACCTCGCCCGGCGCTGGGCCCGGGAGCTCGGCCTGAGCCTGCCCCCGCACGTCTGGCACACGGCGCGCCGCCCCGTCCTGCGCACGGGGGAGACGCTCGCGGCCGTGTGCTCGTCCCTCGGACGGATCGCCAACGACGTCCTGCTCCTGAGCCGGCCCGAGCTCGGGGAGCTGCGCGAGCCGGCCGCCGAGGGCCGGGGCGTGTCCTCCGCCATGCCGCAGAAGCAGAACCCGGTCCTGTCGGTGCTGCTCAAGCGCACCGCGCTGACGGCCCCGCAGCTGGTCGCCCAGCTCCAGCTCGCCGCCTCGCTGTCCCTGGACGAGCGGCCCGACGGCGCCTGGCACGCCGAGTGGCCCGCGCTGCGGGAGCTCACCCGGCTGACGGTCGCGGCGTCGTCGCACGCGGCCGAGCTGACCGCGGGGCTGACGGTGGGGACCACCCGGATGCGGGCCAACCTGGACGCGTCCGGTCCGGCCGTCCTGGCCGAGCGGATCAGTGCCGCCCTCGCGCCCCTGGTGCCCGCCGCGGGCGGCTCCTCGGGCGCGCAGCGGGTCCAGGCGGTCGTGCGGGAGCACGCGACCGACCGTCCGGGCCTGCTGACCGCCCTCGTGCGGCTGGCCGCGGGCGCGGAGGGGCCGGGAGGCGCCGCGGTCGACGAGGAGTTCGTCGCCGGTCTGCTCGACCCCGCCGGCTACCTCGGCGCCAACGACCTCCTGATCGACCGGGTGCTCGAGCGGTCCCGCCGGTCCGAGAACGAGCGTTCGGCCTCTCCCGGCGCGCCCGCCGGCCCCACCACCAGGAGCACCGCATGACCGTTCCCGTCCTCACCCTCGTCGAGTTCACCGGCCGGCCGGCGCCGTCCGCGCACGCGCCCCTGCTCGTGCTCGGTCCGGCGCTGGGCACGTCCGCGGCGTCGCTGTGGTCCGGTGCGGCCCGCCGCCTGGCGGGGGACGTCCGCGTCCTGGGCTGGGACCTGCCCGGGCACGGGGCGTCGGCGCCCACCGGCGATCCGTTCACCGTCGGCGAGCTCGCGCAGGCGGTGCTGGCGGCCGTCGACCGCCACCGGGCCGCCGCCGAGCTGGAGAGCGAACCCTCGTTCTTCTACGCGGGCTGTTCGCTCGGGGGGTGCGTCGGCCGGCAGCTGCTGCTCGACGCCCCGGAGCGGGTCCGCGCGGCCGTCCTGCTGGGCACCGCCGCCCGGGTGGGCGAGCCCGCCTCCTGGACGGAGCGGGCGCAGCTCGTGGCCGCCGCCGGGACACCCACCCAGGTCGTGGGCTCCGCGCAGCGGTGGTTCGCCCCCGGGTTCATCGAGCGGGACCCGGTCACCAGCACGGGCCTGCTGCACGACCTCCAGGGCGCGGACCGGTTCTCCTACGCCCGGGCGTGCGAGGCCCTCGCCGCCTTCGACGCGGGAACAAGCCCGGGCGCCGTGCAGGTGCCCGTGCTCGCCGTGGTCGGCGCGCACGACGTCGCGACTCCGCCGGGGTCCGTGGCGGAGGTCGCGGAGGCGACGGGCGGCCGCCTCGTCGTGGTCGAGGACGCGGGCCACCTCGTGCCCGCCGAGGCCCCGCAGGACGTGGCGCGCCTGCTGGACGAGCACTTCCGCACAGCCCCCGCCCACGACCCCGAAGGAGCACGCGCATGAGCGGCAACCCGGACCGCACCGAGCAGGAGGCGCACGCGGAGGGCATGGTGGTGCGCCGCGAGGTGCTCTCGGACGCCCACGTGGACCGCGCCGAGGCCGGCAAGGACGACTTCACCGCGGAGTTCCAGGACTTCATCACCCGCTACGCGTGGGGCGAGATCTGGACCCGGCCGGGGCTGGACCGGCGCATGCGCAGCGCCGTCACCCTGACCGCGCTGATCGCGGCCGGGCACTGGGAGGAGTTCGAGATGCACGTGCGCGCCGCCCTGCGCAACGGCCTGGAGCGCGACGAGATCCAGGAGATCCTGCTGCAGTCGGCGATCTACCTCTCCGTGCCCTCGGCCAACAACGCCTTCAAGCACGCCAAGCAGGTGTTCGACGCCCTCGACGACGACGACGACGACGGGGCCCGGGACCCGCGGACCCCGTGACCGACGAGCAACTATCCGAGTGAGGAATCGACCATGACCGAGGCCTACATCTACGACGCCGTGCGCACCCCCTTCGGGCGCTTCGGCGGCGCCCTGGCCGGCACCCGCCCCGACGACCTCGCCGCCCTGGTGATCGGCGAGCAGGTCCGGCGCGCCCCCGGGCTGGACCCCGCCACGATCGACGAGGTGATCCTCGGCAACGCCAACGGCGCCGGGGAGGAGAACCGCAACGTGGCCCGCATGGCCACGCTGCTGGCCGGCCTGCCGGTCGGGATCCCCGGGACCACCGTCAACCGCCTGTGCGGATCCTCCCTGGACGCCGCAATGATCGCCTCCCGCCAGATCAGCGCCGGCGAGGCGGACGTGATGCTCGTGGGCGGGGTCGAGTCCATGAGCCGGGCGCCCTGGGTGCTCCCGAAGACGGAGAAGCCCTATCCGGCCGGGGACCTGGCCCTGGCCTCCACCACGCTGGGCTGGCGGCTCGTCAACCGGCGGATGAACCCGGCGTGGACCGTGTCCCTGGGGGAGGCCACCGAGCAGCTCGCCGAGAAGCACGGCATTGCGCGCGAGCGGATGGACGAGTTCGCGTTCCGCTCCCACCAGCTCACCCAGCAGGCGTGGGACGAGGGCTTCTACGCGGACCTCACCGTCCAGGTCCCCGGCACGGAGCTCACGCAGGACGAGTCCGTCCGCGCGTCCTCGACCGTCGAGAAGCTGGGCGGGCTCCGGACCGTCTTCCGCCCGGCGGAGGAGGGCGGGACCGTGACCGCCGGCAACGCCTCGCCGCTCAACGACGGGGCGTCGGCCGCGCTGCTGGGCTCCGAGAGTGCCGCCGAGCTCACCGGCCTGCAGCCCCTCGCCCGGATCGCCGGCCGCGGGGCGGCCGCCAACGAGCCGCAGTACTTCGGCTTCGCCCCGGTCGAGGCCGCGAACACCGCCCTGCGGCGGGCCGGGATCACGTGGGAGGACGTCGCCGCCGTGGAGCTCAACGAGGCCTTCGCCGCCCAGTCCCTCGCCTGCGTCGACGCCTGGGGGATCGACCCCGGGATCGTCAACCGGCATGGCGGGGCCATCGCCATCGGCCACCCCCTCGGCGCCTCCGGCACCCGCGTCCTCGGCACGCTCGCGAAGTCCCTGCGCGCCTCCGGGCAGCGCTGGGGCGTGGCGGCCATCTGCATCGGCGTGGGCCAGGGCCTCGCGGTCGTGCTCGAGAACCAGGATGCCTGAGACCCGCGGGGGAGCCGCGGAACACACCACCGAAGGAAGGCACATCGCATGCTGAACATCGCAGACAGCTGCGCGCAGGCCGTGGCCCCGGTCCACGACGGCGCCACCGTCATGATCGGCGGCTTCGGCGTGGCCGGCCAGCCCGTCGAGCTCATCGACGCGCTGATCGAGCACGGCGCCGGCGACCTGACGGTCGTGAACAACAACGCCGGCAACGGGGACGTGGGCCTGGCCCGGCTGATCCAGCTCGGACGCGTGCGCCGGATCATCTGCTCCTTCCCGCGCCAGTCCGACTCGTGGCACTTCGACGAGAAGTACCGGGCCGGGCAGATCGAGCTCGAGGTCGTCCCCCAGGGCAACCTCGCCGAGCGCATCCGCGCGGCCGGCGCCGGCATCGGGGGGTTCTTCACCCCCACCGGCTACGGCACCCCGCTGGCCGAGGGCAAGGAGGTCCGCGAGATCGAGGGGCGCCACTACGTCCTCGAGCACCCCATCCGGGCCGACTTCTCCCTGACCAAGGCGCACGTCGCGGACCGGGCCGGGAACCTCGTCTACCGCAGGACGGCGCGCAACTTCGGGCCGATCATGGCCGCCGCCGCCACCACCTCCGTCGTGCAGGTCGCGGAGCTCGTGGAGCGCGGCGGGCTGGACCCGGAGGCCGTCGTGACCCCCGGCATCTACGTGGACACCGTCGTGCGGATCGACGCCCCCGCCCAGCCCGACCCCCGAGAGGACAGCTGAGATGAGCGAGCACACCGGCCCCGAGCACACCGGCCCCGAGCACACGGGCCCCGAGCACACGGGCACCGTGCCCATGACGTCCGGGGCCGCGCTGACCCCCGACGAGCTGGCCCGCGTGGTGGCCCGCGACATCCCCGCCGGCTCCTACGTCAACCTCGGCATCGGCCAGCCCACCCTGGTCTCCAACTACCTCAGCGCCGAGGACGACGTCACCCTGCACACCGAGAACGGCATGCTCGGCATGGGCCCGGAGGCCCACGGCGACGAGGTCGACCCGGACCTCATCAACGCCGGCAAGATCCCCGTGCTCGAGACCCCGGGCTGCTCGTACTTCCACCACGCGGACTCCTTCGCCATGATGCGCGGCGGGCACCTCGACTGCTGCGTGCTGGGCGCGTTCCAGGTGGACCGGCACGGCAACCTCGCCAACTGGCACACGGGCGATCCGGACGCGATCCCCGCGGTGGGCGGGGCCATGGACCTGGCCACCGGGGCGAAGCAGACCTTCGTGATGATGTCGTTGCAGACCCGGAAGGGGCAGTCCAAACTGGTGGAGCAGTGCACCATGCCCCTCACCGGGGTCGGCTGCGTCTCCCGCATCTACACGGACCAGGCCGTCTTCCTCGTCGAGGAGGACGGCGTGTCGGTGCGCGAGACCTTCGGCACGAGCTTCGAGGACCTCCAGCAGGTCGTCGAGATCCCGCTGCGGCCCGCCCGCTGAGTGCCGGCACCGTCGCCGGGCGCGCGGGCCGGCCGGCACCGTCCGCAGCGCGCCCGGCCGAGGCCCCAGGAGGCCACCCATGACCGACCAGGACCCGGCCTCCCCGGCGGGGGAGCGGGGCGTCCCCGGCCAGTTCGTGCAGTCGCTCGCGCGCGGGCTCGGCGTGATCACCGCCTTCGACGCGAAGCACCCCCGGATGACCCTCAGCGACGTGGCCCGGCGCACCGGCCTGACCCGTGCCACCGCGCGCCGGTTCCTGCTCACGCTCGAGGAGCTGGGCTACGTCCGGACCGACGGGCGGCTCTTCGAGCTCACCCCCACGGTGCTGCGGCTCGGCTACTCCTACCTCTCCTCGCTGTCGCTGCCCGAGCTGGCGGCCCCGCACCTCGAGGCGCTGTCCGCGCAGGTCGAGGAGTCCACCTCCGCCTCCGTGCTGGACGGCTCCGACATCGTCTACGTCGCCCGCGTCTCCACCCACCGGATCATGACCGTCGCGATCGCCGTGGGCACCCGGTTCCCGGCCCACGCCACGTCGATGGGCCGGGTCCTGCTGGCCGCCCTGGACCCCGCCCAGCGGGCCGAGTACTTCCGCACGGCGCGACTCGACCGTCTGACCGCGCACACGCTCACCGACCGCGCCGCGCTCGAGGCCGACCTGCAGCGGGTCCGGGCCCAGGGCTGGGCGCTCGTGGACCAGGAGCTCGAGGTCGGCCTCCGCTCCGTCGCCGCGCCGGTGACCGACGGCACCGGGCGCGTGGTCGCGGCCGTGAACGTGTCCATGCGCGTGGGCATGCCCGGCGCCAGCTCGGGGGACCCGGTGGACGACGTCGTGCCGCTCCTGCTCGAGTGCGCCCGGCGGATCTCCGCGGACCTCGCCGCGACGGGGCGCTAGCCGCACCGGCCCGCGGCCGCCCCGTTTTCCCGGCCGCCCCCGGTCTGATAGGCTGTCGAGGAATTGAACGGTCATCCCTCGGCGCGCGCCGCCCGGAGAGGCCGCAGAAATCCATGGCAGAACGGACTCGGTCCTCAGGTACGCGGTGTGTACCGGAATGCCATCCTTTTCGTCTGCCCAGCTTTCGCCGTGCGGCGACCCGCCGCCCGACCGCCGGGCGCGCATCAGGCGCTGCACCCGCAGCCGGCTCCGGCCGGGAGCGGGCGAGCCGAACACCCAGCGGGCCGCTGACGCGTCCCGTCCGATCAGGAGACACTGTGCCTACAATCCAGCAGCTGGTCCGCAAGGGCCGGACCCCGAAGGTCGTCAAGACCAAGGCGCCCGCACTCAAGGGCAGCCCCATGAAGCGCGGTGTGTGCACCCGCGTGTACACCACCACCCCCAAGAAGCCGAACTCCGCGCTGCGCAAGGTCGCCCGCGTGAAGCTCAACGGCGGCGTGGAGGTCACGGCCTACATCCCCGGTGAGGGCCACAACCTGCAGGAGCACTCCATCGTGCTCGTCCGCGGTGGTCGCGTGAAGGACCTCCCCGGTGTCCGCTACAAGATCGTCCGCGGCGCGCTCGACACCCAGGGTGTCAAGGGCCGCCAGCAGGCCCGTTCCCGTTACGGCGCCAAGAAGGAGAAGAAGTAATGCCTCGTAAGGGTCCCGCTCCCAAGCGCCCGCTCGTCGTCGACCCGGTGTACAGCTCCCCGGTCGTCACGCAGCTGATCAACAAGGTCCTCCAGGACGGCAAGAAGTCCACCGCCGAGCGCATCGTCTACGGCGCCCTCGAGGGTGTCCGGGCGAAGTCCGGTGCCGACCCCGTCGTCACCCTGAAGAAGGCCCTGGAGAACGTCAAGCCGGCCCTCGAGGTGAAGTCCCGCCGCGTCGGCGGCGCCACCTACCAGGTGCCCGTCGAGGTCAAGCCGGGCCGCGCCCAGGCGCTGTCCCTGCGCTGGCTCGTCGGCTACTCGAAGATCCGCCGCGAGAACACCATGACGGAGCGTCTGCAGAACGAGATCCTGGACGCGTCCAACGGTCTCGGTGCCGCCGTGAAGCGCCGTGAGGACACCCACAAGATGGCGGAGTCCAACAAGGCCTTCGCCCACTACCGCTGGTAGAATCTTCTTCGGCCTGTCGGCCCCACCCGGGCCGACAGGCCGCCGGCACCATCTCCTGAAGGGAAACACCGTGGCACTTGACGTGCTTACCGACCTCAAGAAGGTCCGCAACATCGGCATCATGGCCCACATCGATGCCGGGAAGACCACCACCACCGAACGCATCCTGTTCTACACCGGTATCTCCCACAAGATCGGTGAGACCCACGATGGTGCCTCCACGATGGACTGGATGGCGCAGGAGCAGGAGCGCGGCATCACCATCACGTCGGCCGCGACGTCCGCCTACTGGCACGACAACCAGATCAACATCATCGACACCCCGGGCCACGTGGACTTCACGGTCGAGGTCGAGCGCTCCCTGCGCGTGCTCGACGGCGCCGTGGCCGTCTTCGACGGCAAGGAGGGCGTCGAGCCCCAGTCGGAGACCGTCTGGCGCCAGGCCGACAAGTACGACGTTCCCCGCATCTGCTTCGTCAACAAGATGGACAAGCTGGGTGCCGACTTCTACTTCACCATCGACACGATCGTCAACCGTCTCGGTGCCAAGCCCCTCGTGATGCAGCTGCCGATCGGCGCGGAGTCCGAGTTCACCGGCGTGGTCGACCTCCTCACCATGAAGGCCTTCGTCTGGCCGGGCGACTCCAAGGGCGACGTCTCCCTCGGCGCCAAGTACGAGATCGAGGAGATCCCCGCCGATCTCCAGGAGCGGGCCGAGCAGTACCGCAGCGAGCTGGTCGAGGCCGTCGCCGAGGCCGACGACGTGCTCATGGAGAAGTACCTGGGCGGCGAGGAGCTGACCCTCGAGGAGCTCAAGGCCGGCATCCGCACGCTGACCATCTCCTCGCAGGCGTACCCCGTGCTCTGCGGCTCCGCGTTCAAGAACCGCGGCGTGCAGCCGATGCTCGACGCCGTCATCGACTTCCTGCCGTCCCCGCTGGACGTCCCGAACGTCGAGGGCCACGCGCTCAACGACGAGGAGGAGATCCTCTCCCGCCCCGTCGACTACAGCGCCCCTTTCTCGGCCCTCGCGTTCAAGGTCGCCTCCCACCCCTTCTACGGGCAGCTGACCTACATCCGGGTGTACTCCGGCAAGGCGATCAACGGCGAGCAGGTCCTCAACTCGACCAAGGGCAAGAAGGAGCGCATCGGCAAGCTCTTCCAGATGCACTCCAATAAGGAGAACCCGGTCGACGAGATCCGGGCCGGCCACATCTACGCCGCGATCGGGCTCAAGGACACCACCACGGGCGACACCCTGTGCTCCCCGCAGGAGCCCATCGTGCTCGAGTCGATGTCCTTCCCGGCCCCCGTGATCTCCGTGGCCATCGAGCCGAAGACCAAGAGCGACCAGGAGAAGCTCTCCACCGCGATCCAGAAGCTCTCGGCCGAGGACCCCACGTTCACCGTGTCCCTCAACGAGGAGACCGGCCAGACCGAGATCGGTGGCATGGGCGAGCTCCACCTGGACATCCTGGTGGACCGCATGAAGCGCGAGTTCCGCGTCGAGGCCAACGTCGGCAAGCCGCAGGTGGCCTACCGCGAGACCATCAAGAAGGCCGTCGAGAAGATCGACTACACGCACAAGAAGCAGACCGGCGGTTCGGGCCAGTTCGCCAAGGTGCAGATGGCCTTCGAGCCGATCCCGCTGGACGCGGAGGAGCTCTACGAGTTCGACAACAAGGTCACCGGCGGCCGCGTCCCCCGCGAGTACATCCCCTCCGTGGACGCCGGCATCCAGGACGCGATGCGCCTGGGCATCCTCGCCGGGTACCCGGTCGTGGGCGTCAAGGCCACGCTGCTCGACGGCGCCTACCACGACGTCGACTCCTCGGAGATGGCGTTCAAGATCGCCGGCTCGATGGTGTTCAAGGAGGGTGCCCGCAAGGCGCAGCCCGTCCTCCTGGAGCCGCTCATGGCCGTCGAGGTGCGCACCCCCGAGGAGTACATGGGCGAGGTCATCGGCGACCTGAACTCCCGCCGCGGCCAGATCCAGTCGATGGAGGACGTGAGCGGCGTCAAGCTGGTCAGCGCCCTCGTCCCGCTGTCCGAGATGTTCGGCTACATCGGCGACCTGCGCTCCAAGACCCAGGGCCGTGCGGTGTACTCCATGCAGTTCGACAGCTATTCGGAGGTCCCCAAGGCCGTCGCCGAGGAGATCGTCCAGAAGAACCGCGGCGAGTAGGCACCACCCCTCGGCCCCCGGCCGGGAATTTCATCAAACAAGTACAGCCAAAGTAGACTTGCAGAGGTTTCAGTACTGCTGAGTGCCTCAGATCCCCCGACCGACACGCGGTGGGGGAGGACTGAGCAAGTTTCGACAAAAACGTTCTAGGAGGAACAACCATGGCGAAGGCCAAGTTCGAGCGCACCAAGCCGCACGTCAACATCGGCACCATCGGCCACGTCGACCACGGCAAGACGACGCTCACCGCTGCCATCTCGAAGGTCCTGCACGACAAGTACCCGGACCTCAACGAGCAGCGCGACTTCGGCGCCATCGACTCCGCTCCGGAGGAGAAGCAGCGCGGCATCACGATCAACATCGCGCACATCGAGTACCAGACGGAGAAGCGCCACTACGCCCACGTGGACGCCCCGGGCCACGCCGACTACGTCAAGAACATGATCACCGGCGCGGCCCAGATGGACGGTGCCATCCTCGTGGTCGCCGCCACGGACGGCCCCATGGCCCAGACCCGCGAGCACGTGCTGCTCGCCCGCCAGGTGGGCGTCCCCTACCTGCTGGTGGCCCTGAACAAGTCCGACATGGTCGACGACGAGGAGCTGCTGGACCTCGTCGAGATGGAGGTGCGCGAGCTCCTCGCCGACCAGGGCTTCGACGGCGACAACGCGCCGGTCGTCCGCGTCTCGGCGCTCAAGGCCCTCGAGGGCGACCCCGAGTGGGTCTCCAAGGTCGAGGAGCTCATGGAGGCCGTGGACGAGAACGTGCCCGACCCCATCCGCGACATGGACAAGCCGTTCCTCATGCCGATCGAGGACGTCTTCACCATCACCGGCCGCGGCACCGTGGTGACCGGCCGTGCCGAGCGTGGCACGCTGCCGATCAACTCCGAGGTCGAGATCGTCGGCATCCGCCCGGTCCAGAAGACCACGGTCACCGGCATCGAGATGTTCCACAAGCAGATGGACGAGGCCATGGCGGGCGAGAACTGCGGCCTGCTGCTGCGCGGTCTCAAGCGTGACGACGTCGAGCGCGGCCAGGTCGTGTGCAAGTCGGGTTCCATCACCCCGCACACCGACTTCGAGGCCAACGTCTACATCCTCTCCAAGGAGGAGGGCGGGCGCCACAACCCGTTCTACTCGAACTACCGTCCGCAGTTCTACTTCCGGACCACCGACGTCACCGGTGTCATCACGCTGCCCGAGGGCACCGAGATGGTCATGCCCGGCGACAACACCGAGATGACGGTCGCGCTGATCCAGCCGATCGCCATGGAGGAGGGCCTCGGCTTCGCCATCCGCGAGGGTGGCCGCACCGTGGGCTCCGGCCGCGTCACCAAGATCATCAAGTAGTCCACGGACTGCTCGATCTGCACGGAACCCCCCGTCGCTCGCACGAGCGGCGGGGGGTTCCGCGCGTCCCGGGCCCGGCGCGGCCGGGCTCAGCCGGTGAGCTGGTGCAGGCAGAGGACGTTGCCCTCGGAGTCGGTGAACCACGCCGCCTTCATCCCGTCGGCGGTGACGACGTGGTCCACCGTCCGCAGACCGGGCAGGTCGTAGTCCTCGAAGTGCACGCCCCGGCCCTCGAGCTCGCGCACCGCGGCCTCGACGTCGGCGACCTCGAAGCTGGCCTGCGTCAGCTCCGAGGCCGGAGCGTCCGGACGCAGGAGCAGCTGCAGGCCGGTGTGCCCGTCCTCGCTGAGCAGGACGCTGTCGGCCTCGAGCTCGGGTCCGGGGGAGAGGCCCAGCGTCTCCTGGTAGAACTGCCGGGCGCGGTCGAGTTCCCGGACAGGAACGATCGCGATCAGCCTCGCGGTGGACAGCATGGGACCCAACTCCTGCGGACGTCGGTGTGCGGACGCTGCCAGGATACGGCCGCGGGCGCCGGCGGGGGTTGCGGAAGCCTCACGGTTCCGGCACGGTTCCGCACTACTCCGGTCCCGGACGGCACGGCCGTGCGTTTGCACCGGTCTGCCATCTCTGGCAGGATGGAGGACGTTGTTCAAGCGCCGAAGCGTGCTCTCAACGGTTCGAACCGGCAGACCCCAGGACACCATCGGGTTCCGAAGCAGAACCGGGGGCCAGCAGCTGGTCGAAGCTGACACGCACGGACCACATACAGCCCACCTCGAGGAACGGACTCGGTGCGCCCTCGTGTTCTGCACGAGGCGACACGCCCGAGTTCGGGGGTCGGAGCTCCAGCAGGGTGAGGAACCCGGAATCTTCCGGATTCAGTCTGCGTGGAGGGGCGCCCCCACAGGGGGCGCCATGCACAAGGAGTCCCCAGGCTCCGTCACAGGGAAGATCGTTCAAGAAAGAGAGTCACGACGCCATGGCGGGACAGAAAATCCGCATCCGGCTGAAGTCGTATGACCACGAGGTCATCGACGTCTCGGCCCGGAAGATCGTTGAGACGGTGACGCGCGCAGGCGCCACGGTGGTCGGCCCCGTGCCGTTGCCCACCGAGAAGAACGTGTACTGCGTCATCCGTTCGCCGCACAAGTACAAGGACAGCCGTGAGCACTTCGAGATGCGCACCCACAAGCGGCTGATCGACATCATCGACCCCACGCCGAAGGCCGTCGACTCGCTCATGCGCCTCGACCTGCCGGCTGACGTGAACATCGAAATCAAGCTGTAAAGAGGATCGCATCCCAATGACTACCACTTTCGAACGCCAGGTGAAGGGCCTGCTGGGCACCAAGCTCGGCATGACCCAGGTCTGGGACGAGAACGGGAAGTTCGTGCCGGTGACCGTCGTCAAGGCGGACTCCAACGTCGTGACCCAGCTGCGCAAGCAGGACACGGACGGCTACGCGGCCGTGCAGATCGGGTTCGGTGCGATCGACCCCCGCAAGGTCACCAAGCCGCTGGCCGGACACTTCGAGAAGGCCGGCGTGACGCCGCGCCGCCACGTCGTCGAGCTGCGCACCGCCGACGCCGACACCTACGAGCTGGGCCAGGAGCTCTCCGTCGAGGTCTTCGAGGCCGGCCAGAAGGTCGACGTGATCGGCAAGACCAAGGGCAAGGGCACGGCCGGTGTGATGAAGCGTCACGGCTTCCACGGCGTCGGCGCCTCCCACGGTGCCCACAAGAACCACCGCAAGCCGGGATCCATCGGCGGCGCGTCCTACCCCGCTCGCGTGTTCAAGGGCATGCGCATGGCGGGCCGCATGGGCGCCGTCCGTCACACGACGCAGAACCTCACCGTTCACGCCGTGGACGCCGAGAACTCCCTGCTGCTCATCAAGGGCGCCCTGCCGGGCCCCAAGGGTTCGGTCGTCCTCGTCCGCACCGCAGTGAAGGGAGCCTGACAGACATGGCAACTCAGACCGTCAACGTCGACCTGCCCGCCGAGATCTTCGACGTCCAGACCAACGTGCCCCTGCTGCACCAGGTCGTCGTCGCACAGCTGGCCGCGGCCCGCCAGGGCACGCACAAGACCAAGAACCGCGCCGAGGTCTCCGGTGCCGGCCGCAAGCCCTTCAAGCAGAAGGGCACCGGCCGCGCGCGCCAGGGCTCGATCCGCGCCCCGCACATGACCGGTGGCGGCGTGGTGCACGGCCCGACGCCGCGCGACTACAGCCAGCGCACCCCCAAGAAGATGAAGGCCGCCGCCCTGCGCGGAGCCCTCTCGGACCGGGCGCGCAACAACCGCATCCACATCGTGGAGACCCTCGTGGAGGGCACCGTCCCCAACACGAAGGCCGCCCAGACGACGCTGCGCGGGCTCTCCGACCGCAAGAACCTGCTGGTCGTCCTGCACCGCTCGGACGACGTGGCCGCGCTGTCGGTGCGCAACCTCGACGCCGTGCACACCCTCTACGCGGACCAGCTCAACACGTACGACGTGCTGGTCTCCGACGACGTGGTCTTCACCAAGGACGCGTTCGAGTCCTTCGTGGCGGCCGCCAGCAAGAAGAAGCAGGAGGACGCCAAGTGAGCGCGACCACCATCAAGGACCCCCGGGACGTCATCATCGCGCCGGTCGTCTCGGAGAAGTCCTACGGGCTCATCGACGAGGGCCGCTACACGTTCTTCGTGGCGGCCGACTCGAACAAGACGCAGATCAAGTACGCCGTGGAGCAGATCTTCGGCGTCAAGGTCGAGTCCGTGAACACCATCAACCGTGCCGGGAAGCGGAAGCGCACGCGCTTCGGCTGGGGTCAGCGCAAGGGCACCAAGCGTGCCGTTGTGACCCTGAAGGAAGGCACCATCGACATCTTCGGCGGTCCGCTCGCCTGAGCGGAGACCACTTTAACGAGGAACTGACACATGGCTATCCGTAAGCACAAGCCGACAACCCCGGGCCGTCGCGGCTCCTCCGTTGCCGACTTCGCAGAAATCACGCGCACGACCCCCGAGAAGTCGTTGGTCCGGCCGCTGCCCAAGAAGGGCGGCCGCAACAACAGCGGCCGCATCACCACCCGGCACAAGGGTGGCGGGCACAAGCGCCAGTACCGCGTCATCGACTTCCGTCGCCACGACAAGGACGGCGTCGACGCCAAGGTCGCGCACATCGAGTACGACCCCAACCGCACGGCGCGCATCGCGCTGCTGCACTTCGTGGACGGCTCCAAGCGCTACATCATCGCGCCGAACCGCCTCTCGCAGGGCGACGTCGTCGAGTCCGGTCCGGGCGCCGACATCAAGCCCGGCAACAACCTGCCGCTGCGCAACATCCCCGTCGGCACCGTGATCCACGCCGTCGAGCTCCGTCCGGGCGGCGGCGCCAAGCTCGCCCGCTCCGCCGGCGCGTCCGTGCAGCTCGTCGCCAAGGAGGGCAAGTACGGCCAGCTCCGCCTGCCCTCCGGCGAGATCCGCAACGTCGACGTCCGCTGCCGCGCGACGGTCGGCGAGGTCGGCAACGCCGAGCAGTCGAACATCAACTGGGGCAAGGCCGGCCGCAACCGCTGGAAGGGCGTCCGCCCGACCGTCCGCGGTGTGGTCATGAACCCCGTCGACCACCCGCACGGTGGTGGCGAGGGCAAGACCTCCGGTGGCCGTCACCCGGTGAACCCGAACGGCAAGCCCGAGGGCCGCACCCGCCGCCCCAACAAGGAGAGCGACAAGCTCATCGTCCGCCGTCGTCGCACCGGCAAGAACAAGCGCTAAGGAGCCTGACACATGCCACGCAGCCTGAAGAAGGGCCCTTTCGTCGATCAGCACCTTTATCTGAAGGTCGCCAAGGAGAACGACAAGGGCACCAAGAACGTCATCAAGACGTGGTCCCGCCGCTCGATGATCATCCCCGACATGCTGGGGCACACGATCGCCGTGCACGACGGACGCAAGCACATTCCCGTGTTCATCACCGAGTCGATGGTCGGGCACAAGCTCGGCGAGTTCGCCTCCACGCGGACCTTCCGCGGCCATGTGAAGGACGACAAGAAGGGCAAGCGCCGCTGATCCTCCGGGATCCCGCAGCGTGAGCACTTCGAGAAGACGAGAGAAGGAAAGCAATGGAAGCCAAGGCATCTGCGCGCTACATCCGCGTGACGCCTATGAAGGCCCGGCGCGTCGTCAACCTGATTCGTGGCCAACAGGCGAATGAGGCTCTGGCGATTCTGAAGTTCGCCCCCCAGGCTGCTTCGGAGCCGGTGTTCAAGGTCCTCCAGTCGGCGGTCGCCAACGCGCGCCAGCTGGCGGACCGTGACGGCCTGCCGTACAAGGAGGAAGCGCTCGTGGTGAGCGAGGCCTTCGTCGACGAGGGTCCGACCATGAAGCGGTTCCGGCCGCGCGCCCAGGGCCGCGCCTACCGCATCAACAAGCGCACGAGCCACATCACCGTGATCGTGGCGAGCCCTGACAGCGAGGAGGTCCGCTAAGTGGGACAGAAGATCAACCCGCACGGGTTCCGGCTGGGCATCACCACCGACCACGTGTCGCACTGGTACGCGGACTCCACCAAGGAGGGCCAGCGCTACAAGGACTACGTCCGTGAGGACATCAAGATCCGCAAGCTCATGTCCACGGGCATGGAGCGCGCCGGCATCTCCAAGGTCGAGATCGAGCGGACCCGGGACCGCGTGCGCGTGGACATCCACACCGCCCGCCCCGGCATCGTCATCGGCCGCCGCGGCGCCGAGGCCGACCGCATCCGCGGCGAGCTCGAGAAGCTCACCGGCAAGCAGATCCAGCTGAACATCCTCGAGGTCAAGAACCCCGAGGTGGACGCCCAGCTGGTCGCCCAGGGCGTCGCCGAGCAGCTCGCCTCCCGCGTGGCCTTCCGTCGCGCCATGAAGAAGGCCATCCAGTCGGCGCAGCGCGCCGGCGCGAAGGGCATCCGCATCCAGTGCGCCGGCCGCCTCGGCGGCGCCGAGATGAGCCGCTCGGAGTTCTACCGCGAGGGCCGTGTGCCCCTGCACACCCTGCGCGCGAACATCGACTACGGGTTCTTCGAGGCCAAGACCACCTTCGGCCGCATCGGCGTGAAGGTCTGGATCTACAAGGGCGACCTGACCGCCAAGGAACTGGCGGCCCAGCAGGCCGCCGCTCCCTCGCGCGGCCGCGGCGGCGGCGACCGTGACCGCCGTGGCGGTCCGGGCGAGCGACGCGGCGGCGGCGGCGGCGACCGCCGTCGTCCCGACCGTAACGACCGTGGCGGACGCCGTGAGCGCACCGACTCCGCCGGCTCCGCGGCTCCGGCCGCGGCAGCGACCAACGCAGAGGGTGGTAAGTAGATGCTCATCCCACGTCGTGTGAAGTTCCGCAAGCAGCACCACCCGAAGCGTTCGGGCGCTGCCAAGGGCGGCACCACCGTCGCCTTCGGCGAGTGGGGCATCCAGGCGCTCACGCCGGCCTACGTGACGAACCGTCAGATCGAGGCCGCACGTATCGCCATGACCCGCCACATCAAGCGTGGCGGCAAGGTCTGGATCAACATCTACCCGGACCGCCCCCTGACCAAGAAGCCCGCCGAGACCCGCATGGGCTCCGGCAAGGGCTCCCCCGAATGGTGGGTCGCCAACGTCAAGCCCGGGCGCGTGATGTTCGAGCTCTCCGGTGTCTCCGAAGAGGTCGCCCGCGAGGCCCTGCGCCTGGCGATCCACAAGCTCCCGATGAAGGCACGCATCGTGCGTCGCGAAGGTGGTGAATGAGAATGGCTGTTGGATCCAAGGATCTGAGCATCGAGAACCTCGCGGCCCTCGACAAGGACTCTCTGGGTGAGGCGCTGCGTAAGGCCAAGGAGGAGCTGTTCAACCTCCGCTTCCAGTCGGCAACCGGTCAGCTGGAGAACAACGGCCGCCTCAAGGCCGTCAAGCGCGACATCGCGCGCATCTACACGGTGCTGCGCGAGCGCGAGCTCGGCATCCGGCCCCAGGCGGGCTCCGCCGAGACCACCGCCGAGATCACCTCCGAGGAGGACGCCAAGTGACCGAGCAGATCAACAGCGGGGCCGAGCAGGCCCCCGACGAGCGCGGCGACCGCAAGAGCCGTCGCGGCTACGTGGTCTCCGACAAGATGGACAAGACCGTCGTCGTCCAGCTGCAGGACAACGTCAAGCACGCCCTGTACGGCAAGGTCATGCGCCGTTCCTCGAAGGTCAAGGCCCACGACGAGCAGAACGCCGCCGGCGTCGGCGACCTGGTCCTGATCTCCGAGACCCGTCCGCTGTCCGCCACCAAGCGGTGGCGGATCGTGGAGATCCTCGAGAAGGCCAAGTGAGCGCGGTTCGCTAGAACCGGCCACCGCGGCGA
>NZ_JBISWJ010000070.1:0-4477 GCF_044462225.1 Kocuria kalidii
CCGTCGCCGCGTCACCGCTGCGCGCAGGCCCCGCCGGGCCTGTGCTAGGCTGGTGAGCTTGTATGGGCCGTTCTGTCTGCCCGTACGACCCACAGCTCCTCGTGCCAGCGCATAATGACCGCGTGCAGGGCGCCCCCGTGCCACCTGGTGGCGGGTTCAGATGCTCCTGGCATGGAGGGCTGGCCCGGTCCGGCGTGCGACGCCGGGGGAGGGCACATCATCCGACAAGCTGTTCCGCAAGGCCCGCACCGTGCTCTCGATCGGTGTTGGAACCGGCGAGACGACAGGAGAAATCAGTGATTCAGCAGGAGTCGCGACTGAAGGTCGCCGACAACACGGGTGCGAAGGAGATTCTCACCATCCGTGTTCTCGGGGGTTCCGGACGTCGCTACGCAGGCATCGGCGACATCATCGTCGCCACCGTGAAGGACGCGATCCCGGGCGGGAACGTGAAGAAGGGCGACGTGGTCAAGGCCGTCATCGTCCGCACCAAGAAGGAGCGCCGTCGTCAGGACGGCTCCTACATCAAGTTCGACGAGAACGCCGCAGTGATCCTGAAGAACGACGGTGACCCCCGTGGTACCCGCATCTTCGGCCCCGTGGGCCGTGAGCTGCGCGACAAGAAGTTCATGAAGATCATCTCGCTGGCCCCGGAGGTGCTCTGACCATGGCGAAGTTCAAGATCAAGACCGGCGACCTGGTGCAGGTCATCTCCGGCAGCAAGGACAACAAGGGCAAGCAGGGCAAGGTCCTGCGCGTGATCCCCGAGGACTCCCGCGTGGTCGTGGAGGGCATCAACGTGATCACCCGCCACCGCAAGGCGTCCATGCAGGGCGAAGCCGGCGGCATCGACAAGGTCGAGGCCCCGATCCACGTCTCCAACGTGGCGCTCGTGGACCCGGAGACCAACAAGCCGACCCGCGTCGGCTACCGCACCGAGACCGTGGAGCGCGACGGACGCGAGAAGACCGTCCGCGTCCGCGTCTCCAAGAGCACCGGCAAGGACCTGTGATGACCGAAACCACCGAGATCAGCGTGTCCCCGCGCTTCAAGGACAAGTACCAGGAGACCGTCGTCCCCGCGCTGCAGGAGCAGTTCGGCTACGGCAACGTCATGGAGATCCCGCGCGTCGTCAAGGTCGTCGTGAACATGGGTGTCGGCGACGCCGCCAAGGACTCGAAGCTCATCGACGGCGCCGTGCGCGACCTCACCGCCATCACGGGCCAGAAGCCGCTCGTGACCCGGGCGCGGAAGTCCATCGCACAGTTCAAGCTCCGCGAGGGCATGCCCATCGGCGCGCACACCACGCTGCGCGGCGACCGCATGTGGGAGTTCCTCGACCGCCTGGTGACCCTGGCCCTGCCCCGCATCCGTGACTTCCGCGGTCTCTCCGACCGCCAGTTCGACGGCAAC
The DNA here is from genome assembly GCF_044462225.1 of Kocuria kalidii. Classification (NCBI taxonomy): domain Bacteria; kingdom Bacillati; phylum Actinomycetota; class Actinomycetes; order Micrococcales; family Micrococcaceae; genus Kocuria; species Kocuria kalidii. The sequence continues at coordinate 1,414 of NZ_JBISWJ010000070.1, forward strand.
GGCAACTACACCTTCGGTCTGACGGAGCAGTCCATGTTCCACGAGATCGACCAGGACCGCATCGACCGCGTCCGCGGCATGGACATCACGGTGGTCACCACCGCGAAGACCGACGACGAGGGCCGCGCGCTGCTGAAGGCGCTCGGCTTCCCCTTCACGACCAACTAATCTCGCTACGTCCCAGGTCCGCACCGGGCGCCCGCGGGCGCCGCCAGGTGCGGAAACCGGGACGAGGAAGGGCAAGTGCCCCCAAAATGACAATGACAGATCCTGTCGCGGACATGCTGACGCGTCTTCGCAACGCCAACTCCGCCTACCACGACTCCGTGAGCATGCCGTACTCGAAGCTCAAGGCGCGCGTGGCGGACATCCTCAAGACCGAGGGCTACATCGCGGACTACAAGGAGGAGGCGGCCGAGGTCGGCAAGACCCTCACGCTGTCCCTGAAGTTCGGGCCCAACCGGGAGCGCTCCATCGCGGGCGTCCGGCGCATCTCCAAGCCGGGCCTGCGCGTCTACGCCAAGTCCACCAACCTCCCCAAGGTCCTGGGCGGCCTGGGCATCGCCATCCTGTCCACCTCTTCCGGGCTGCTGACCGACAAGCAGGCCTCGAAGAAGGGCGTGGGCGGCGAAGTCCTCGCGTACGTCTGGTAACCCGGAACAGAAAGGAAGAGAACATGTCACGTATCGGACGTCTCCCCATCTCTGTGCCGGCCGGTGTGGAGATCAAGATCGACGGCAACGTCGTCTCCGTCAAGGGCGCCAAGGGCGAGCTGCAGCACACCGTTGCCAGCCCGATCACCGTCGCGCTCGACGACAGCACCCTCACCGTCACCCGACCCGACGACGAGCGCGAGTCCCGCTCGCTGCACGGCCTCACCCGCACCCTGATCGCCAACATGATCCAGGGCGTCACCCAGGGCTACACGAAGGGCATCGAGATCGTGGGCACCGGCTACCGCGTGCAGGCCAAGGGGCAGGACCTCGAGTTCGCCCTCGGCTACAGCCACCCGATCACCTTCAAGGCCCCGGAGGGCATCTCGTTCGCCGTCGAGGGCGTCAACAAGCTCTCGGTCAACGGCATCGACAAGCAGCACGTCGGCGAGGTCGCCGCGAAGATCCGCAAGCTCCGCGCCCCCGAGCCCTACAAGGGCAAGGGCGTGCGGTACGCCGGCGAGCAGATCCGCCGCAAGGCCGGAAAGGCTGGTAAGTAACCATGGCTCTGAAGATCAAGGGCAAGTCCAAGGCCGCCGCCCGCAGCCGCCGCCACGTCCGGGTGCGCAAGCACCTGTCCGGCACGGCAGCCCGGCCGCGCCTGGTCGTCAACCGCTCGGCCCGCCACGTGTTCGTCCAGGTCGTCGACGACACCCAGGGTGTCACCGTCGCCTCGGCGTCCACGATGGAGGCCGACCTGCGCGGCGCGGACGCGGACAAGACCGCGAAGGCCAAGCGCGTCGGCGAGCTCGTGGCCGAGCGCGCCAAGGCCGCCGGTGTCGAGGCCGTCGTGTTCGACCGCGGCGGCAACAAGTACCACGGTCGCGTGGCGGCTGTCGCCGACGGCGCCCGCGAAGGAGGTCTGGCACTGTGAGCGAGCAGAACAACGAGAAGGAAACCCAGGTGACCGAAGCGAGCACTGCCTCCACGGAGGCGACCGGGGCCCAGCAGACCACCGAGCCCAACCGTTCCCAGGACTCCCGCGGCGACCGCGGGGGCCGTGGCGAGCGCGGGGGCCGCGGTGAGCGCGGGGGCCGCGGTGAGCGCGGTGGCCGCGGTGGCCGCGGCGGCCGCGACGAGGAGAAGGACAAGTTCCTCGAGCGCGTCGTGACCATCAACCGCGTCTCCAAGGTCGTCAAGGGCGGTCGTCGCTTCAGCTTCACCGCCCTCGTCGTCGTCGGCGACGGCAACGGCATGGTCGGCGTCGGCTACGGCAAGGCCAAGGAGGTGCCGGCCGCGATCTCGAAGGGCGTCGAGGAGGCGAAGAAGAACTTCTTCCGCGTCCCGCGCATCGAGGAGCGCACCATTCCGCACCGGGTGCAGGGCGAGGCCGCCGCAGGCGTCGTCATGCTGCGCCCGGCGACCCCCGGTACCGGTGTGATCGCCGGTGGCCCGGTGCGCGCCGTGCTCGAGTGCGCCGGCATCCACGACGTGCTGTCGAAGTCCCTGGGCTCGTCGAACCAGATCAACATCGTGCACGCAACCATCGAGGCGCTCCGCCAGCTCGAGGAGCCGGCGGCCGTGGCGGCCCGTCGTGGGCTGCCGCTGGACGAGGTCGTCCCCGGTCCGTTGCTGCGCTCGATCCAGAAGGCAGGTGCCTGATGTCCGGCAAGCGTATCCAGCCCGACGGCACGGAGCTGCGCATCACGCAGGTCCGGTCGGTGGTCGGCCAGAAGCAGAACATGCGCAACACCCTGCGGTCCCTCGGCCTCAAGCGGCCGGGCAACGTCGTGGTCCGCAAGGCCGACGGCGTGACCGCCGGCATGGTCAACACCGTCGCCCACCTGGTCAAGGTCGAGGAGGCCAAGTAACCATGGCAGAGAACACCGCAGAGAACACTGCTGAGAACACCGCTCAGGGCAACGAGAAGGTGCACGCCCTCAAGGTGCACCACCTGCGTCCCGCCCCGGGCGCGAAGACCGCCAAGACCCGGGTCGGCCGCGGTCACGGCTCCAAGGGCAAGACCGCCGGCCGCGGCACCAAGGGCACCAGTGCCCGGTACCAGGTGAAGGCCGGCTTCGCGGGCGGGCAGCTGCCGCTGCACATGCGGCTGCCCAAGCTGCGCGGGTTCAAGAACCCGTTCCGCGTGGAGTACCAGGTCGTCAACCTGGACAAGCTCACCGAGCTCTTCCCGGAGGGCGGCGAGGTGACCGTGGAGTCGCTCGTGGCCCGCGGCGCGGTCCGCAAGAACCAGCCCGTCAAGGTCCTGGGCTCCGGCGAGATCGCGGTCGCGGTCGACGTGAAGGCGCACGCCTTCTCGGGCTCCGCCGCGGAGAAGATCGCCGCCGCCGGCGGCAGCACCACCGCGCTGTGAGCGCACACCGCGGGGTCCGGGCGATCGCCCGGACCCC
>NZ_JBISWJ010000071.1:0-31495 GCF_044462225.1 Kocuria kalidii
GATCGGGCCCCGTCCACGCCAGCGTGGGCGGGGCCCGATCCGTTCGCGTGCCGAGCCGCCCTGCCGACGCGGGCCCCCGCTGGGGTCCGCCGCCCGGCGTGTTCGTTAGACTTGCCGGAGTCGTCCGCGGCCGCCCCGTGCGCGGACCCAGGACCGGGCTCCTGCCCCACCCCACCCCCCGCGGCCGGACGCCGGTCGGACCCAGTCTCTAGGAGGACATGTGCTCAGCGCTTTCGGACGGGCGTTGCGAACCCCCGACCTGCGACGCAAGCTGGGGTTCACCCTCGCCATCATCGTGCTCTACCGCCTGGGCACGTTCATCCCGGCGCCGGGCGTCGACTACGGCAACGTGCAGCAGTGCCTCGCGCTGGGCACCACCACGGGCGGCGTGTACGACATGGTGAACCTCTTCAGCGGAGGCGCCCTGCTGCAGCTGTCGGTCTTCGCGCTGGGCGTCATGCCCTACATCACCGCGAGCATCATCGTGCAGCTGCTGCGCGTGGTCATCCCCCGCTTCCAGGAGCTGCACGAGGAGGGCGCGCAGGGCCAGACGCAGCTGACCCAGTACACCCGCTACCTCACGATCGGCCTCGCGCTGCTCAACGCCACCACGGTCGTCTCGCTCGCCCGGTCCGGGGCCCTGCTGGGCGACTGCCCCCTGCCGATCATCCCGAACGACACCTGGCTGACCGTGCTCATCATCATCATCACGATGACCGCCGGCACGGCGATCATCATGTGGCTGGGCGAGCGGATCACGGAGAAGGGCGTGGGCAACGGCATGTCGCTGCTCATCTTCACCTCGATCGCCGCGACCTTCCCCTCCGCCCTCGGCGAGATCTTCCGCACCCGGGGCTGGGGCGTGTTCCTCTCCGTGCTGGCCGTGGGGCTCGTGGTGATCACCTGCGTGGTCTTCGTGGAGCAGTCCCAGCGCCGGGTCCCGGTGCAATACGCCAAGCGGATGGTGGGCCGGCGCACGATCGGGGGCACCACCACCTACATCCCGCTCAAGGTCAACATGGCCGGCGTCATCCCCATCATCTTCGCGTCCTCCATGCTGATGCTGCCGGGCATGCTCTCCCAGTTCGGCATGCCGGACGACGGCTCCGACGTCCCCGGCTGGGTGAACTGGATCAACACCTACCTCGTCACCGGCGACCACCCCGTGTACATGGCGATGTACTTCCTGATGATCGTGTTCTTCACGTACTTCTACGTGTCGATCACGTTCAACCCGGAAGAGGTGTCCAACAACATGAAGCGCTACGGCGGCTTCATCCCGGGGATCCGCGCGGGCCGGCCCACCGAGAAGTACCTGGCGTACGTGCTCAGCCGGATCACCTTCCCGGGCGCCCTGTACCTGGGCATCGTGTCGATGATCCCGCTCGTCGCGCTCGTGCTGATCGACGCCAACCAGAACTTCCCCTTCGGCGGGCCCTCGCTGCTGATCATGGTGGGCGTGGGGCTGGACACGGTGAAGCAGATCGAGGCGCAGCTGCAGCAGCGCAACTACGAGGGCCTGCTGCGCTGATCCCGGGCCTCGTCCCCGGCCCCTTCCCGACCGGGGCGGCCGGGGAGGGGCCAGTAGACTGGGCCCGCACCCACCACCGACCGCAAGGAGACCTCATGACCCGCATGCTCATCATCGGACCCCCCGGCGCAGGCAAGGGCACGCAGGCCGTGCGCATCTCGGACGAGCTCGGCATCCCGGCGATCTCCACCGGCGACATCTTCCGCGCGAACATCAAGGGCCAGACCCCGCTCGGGGAGGAGGCCAAGCGCTACATCGACGCCGGCGACCTCGTGCCCGACTCGGTGACCAACCGGATGGTCCGCGACCGCCTCGCCGAGACGGACACCGCCGACGGCTTCCTGCTCGACGGCTACCCGCGCAACGCCGCGCAGGTGGAGGAGCTCGACGCCATCCTCGCGGAACTGGGCCAGGAGCTCGACGTCGTGCTGAAGCTGACCGCCGACCGTGACGAGCTCGTCGAGCGGCTCCTCGGGCGGGCGCAGAAGGAGGGGCGCACCGACGACACGGAGGACGTCATCCGGCACCGTCTCGACGTGTACGACGCGGAGACCGCCGCCGTCGTCGACGTCTACGACCGGCGCGGGATCGTCCGCGAGGTCGACGGACTGGGCTCCGTCGACGAGGTCTCCCGGCGGATCATGACGGCGCTGTCCTGACGCACCGTCCCGCGCCACGCCCACCGTGACACCCCCGGACACCCCCCGGGGGTCTCACGTTTAACCATCACCGCCGCGAGCTCCCCGACCGGGGAGCGGCCTGGAAGGAAGACCGCATGTTCGGCCGCCGCCGGATCGAGTACAAGACCAACGCCCAGCTGCGCGCCATGCAGCGCGCCGGGGTGGTGACCTCGCGCGCCCTCGACGCGGCCGTGGCGGCCGCCGTCCCCGGCGTCACCACCGCGTCCCTCGACGACGTGTTCCGCGCCGTCCTCGACGAGCACGGGGCGACCTCCAACTTCCTCGGCTACTTCGGCTACCCGGCCGCCGTGTGCGTGTCCGTCAACGACGTGGTGGTCCACGGCATCCCGGGGGAGCAGGTGCTGCAGGAGGGGGACATCCTGTCCGTCGACGGCGGGGCGATCGTCGAGGGCTGGCACGGGGACTCCGCGCGCACCGTGCTGCTGGGGCGTCCCGACCCGGCCGACGCCGAGCTCTCGGACGTCACCCGCAACGCCATGTGGCACGGCATCGCCGCGGCGGCCACGGGCACGCACGTCGGTGACATCGGCGCGGCCGTGGAGGACTACGTGCGGAAGGTCTCCGGGCACCGCTTCGGGATCCTCGAGGAGTACGTGGGCCACGGCATCGGCTCCAAGATGCACATGGCCCCGGACGTCCTGAACTTCCGCAGCACCGACCGCGGGCCGCGACTGCGCGCCGGGATGGCGCTGGCCATCGAGCCGATGCTCGTGCGCGGGGGCATCGGCACCCGCGTGCTCGACGACGACTGGACCGTGGTCACGACCGACGGGGCCCGCTCCAGCCAGTGGGAGCACTCGGTGGCCCTGCACGCCGACGGCGTCTGGGTGCTCACGGCCGAGGACGGCGGGGCCTCCGAGCTCGAGCCGCTCGGTGTGCGCCCCGTCCCCGTCCCGGAGGACCGGCCGTGACCCGCCGGCCGCCGACCGACCCAGACCCGCGACCCAGCGAGGAGACCACCGTGGCCCAGGAGCCGCAGCAGAGCACCGCGACCCGGACGCCCGTCGAGCTCACCGTCAAACCGGCGCCCGGACAGCTGACCTTCACCGCGCCCCGGCGCGGCAAGCCCCCGCGGCACCTCGCGGACTTCGACATGGACGGTCGCCGTCGGTTCCTCGCGGAGCTGGGCCACAAGCCCTTCCGTGCGGGCCAGCTGTCCCGGCACTACTTCGACCGCCTCGCGGTGGCCGCCGAGGACATGACGGACCTGCCCGCGGAGGGCCGGGAGGAGCTCGTCGCCCAGGCGCTGCCCCCGCTGCTGACGTCCGTGCGGACCCTCGAGGCCGACCAGGGCGCCACCGTCAAGAACGTCCACCGCTGCTTCGACGGGGCCACCGTGGAGTCCGTGCTCATGCGCTACACCAACCGGGTGACCATGTGCATCTCCTCCCAGGCCGGGTGCGGGATGAACTGCCCCTTCTGCGCGACCGGCCAGGCGGGCCTGACCCGCAACCTCTCGACCGCGGAGATGGTCGAGCAGGTCGTGCAGGGGGCGCGCATGCTCCGCGGCGGCCGCGTCGGGAAGGCCGAGCAGGAGCCGCTGCGCGTGTCCAACATCGTCTTCATGGGCATGGGGGAGGCCCTGGCCAACTACAAGGCCTCGATCGGCGCGATCCACCGCCTCATCGACCCGTCGCCTGAGGGTCTCGGGATCTCGGCCCGCGGCATCACCATGTCCACGGTGGGCCTCGTGCCCGGCATCCGGAAGTTCACGCAGGAGTCGCTGCCGGTCACCCTGGCGCTGTCCCTGCACGCCCCGGACGACGAGCTGCGGGACGAGCTCATCCCGATCAACACGCGCTGGAAGGTCGACGAGGCCCTCGACGCGGCCTACGAGTACTACCAGGCCACCGGCCGGCGGGTCTCGATCGAGTACGCGCTGATCCGCGACATCAACGACCACGGGTGGCGGGCCGACCTGCTCGGGGAGAAGCTCAACGCCCGCGGCGGGGGCTGGGTGCACGTGAACCCGATCCCGCTCAACCCCACCCCGGGGTCCAAGTGGACCGCCTCCCGGCCCGGCGTGGAGCAGAACTTCGTGGAGCGGCTGCGCGCCCACGGGATCCCCACCACGGTGCGGGACACCCGGGGCTCCGACATCGACGGCGCCTGCGGGCAGCTGGCCGCGACCGTCTGAGCGCCGTCGCCGCGGGGGCGCGCGCTCCCCGGGAGGGGGCCGCCTCGTTGCGGGAGGCGCCCCCGATCCCGTAGAGTGTCCTGTTGGTTGTCTGTGCTCCAGCGATTCCGCACTCATTCGGACCACGCCGACCCCCACCGTGCACCACGAACGGTGATGGTGCGCGCGTACGGGTCCGCTGCGGCGTTTAACGACGATGTACACCCGAAACCCTGCCCGCCGCCCCGGCGGGGGGCACCTGAAGTTAGCGGAGGATATGGCCAAGAAAGACGGAGTCATCGAGATCGAAGGCACTGTGGTCGAGGCTCTGCCCAACGCGATGTTCCGCGTTGAGCTGAACAACGGTCACCTTGTCCTCGCCCACATCTCCGGCAAGATGCGTCAGCACTACATCCGGATCCTCCCCGAGGACCGCGTGGTGGTGGAGCTGAGCCCGTACGACCTCACCCGCGGTCGTATTGTCTACCGCTACAAGTAGGACCGGCGGCCGTCCGGGCCGCACACCACTCGAGAGAACGACGCGAAGGAATGCGATGAAGGTCCAACCGAGCGTGAAGCCGATCTGCGACAAGTGCAAGGTGATCCGCCGCAACGGGCGGGTCATGGTGATCTGCGAGAACCCGCGCCACAAACAGCGTCAGGGCTGACAAGTCCCGACCACCCACGCAAGTGGATCGACACAAGGCACCGCTCCCGACCGGAGGGATCCGGGCGGGTGCCCCCGGTACAGAGGCCGGGGACCGGCGGACGGACATGACGTCACCGACCGGGCAGCGATGCTCCAGACCTCTGGAGAAACACAAGGAGAACTGCCGATATGGCTCGTCTCGCAGGCGTCGACCTTCCCCGCGAAAAGCGGCTGGAAATTGCGCTCACCTACATCTACGGCGTGGGTCGCACCCGCGCGCTCGAAACCCTGGACGCCACCGGCATCTCGGGCGACCTGCGCGTGCGCGAACTCACCGATGCCCAGCTCGTGGAGCTGCGCGACTACATCGAGGACAACTACAAGGTCGAGGGTGACCTCCGCCGCGAGGTGGCCGCCGACATCCGACGCAAGGTCGAGATCGGCAGCTACCAGGGCATCCGGCACCGCCGCGGCCTGCCGGTGCACGGTCAGCGCACCAAGACCAACGCCCGCACCCGCAAGGGTCCGAAGCGCACGGTCGCCGGCAAGAAGAAGTAGCCCGCTGCCGCTCGCGCGCCGGGACCCCGTGGTCCCCCGAGCGGCCCACCACCACTCTTCACCGCTCTTCAAAACTTTGTAGGAGATTTCCATGCCCCCGAAGACCCGCGCAGCGGCAGCACGCAAGCCCCGCCGCAAGGACAAGAAGAACGTCACCCAGGGCCAGGCCCACATCAAGTCGACGTTCAACAACACCATCGTCACCATCACCGACCCCTCCGGCGCCGTCCTCTCCTGGTCCTCCGCCGGCGAGATGGGTTTCAAGGGCTCGCGCAAGTCCACGCCCTTCGCCGCGCAGATGGCCGCCGAGGCCGCCGCGAAGCGCGCCCAGGAGCACGGCATGCGCAAGGTCGACGTGTTCGTCAAGGGCCCGGGATCCGGGCGCGAGACCGCCATCCGCTCCCTGCAGGCCACCGGCCTCGAGGTCGGCTCCATCTCGGACGTCACCCCGAGCGCGCACAACGGTTGCCGTCCGCCGAAGCGCCGCCGCGTCTGATGTGCGCACGCCACCGGGACCCCGCGGGGTCCCGGTGCGCGTGCCGACAACGGGCCGGGCACCGGTCCGCACCCTTCAACTGTTTTCCACCATTTGCGCGCGTCATATAGCGGATGCCCGCTGAAAGGAAACATCAGTGCTCATCGCACAGCGCCCCACCCTCTCCGAAGAGGTCGTGGCCGACAACCGGTCCCGCTTCGTGATCGAACCCCTCGAGCCCGGCTTCGGCTACACCCTCGGCAACTCCCTCCGCCGCACCCTCCTGTCCTCGATCCCCGGTGCCGCCGTGACCAGCATCCGGCTCGACGGGGTGCTCCACGAGTTCTCCACCGTGGAGGGCGTGAAGGAGGACGTCACCGAGGTCATTCTCAACGTCAAGAAGCTCGCCGTCTCCTCGGAGCAGGACGAGCCCGTCGTCGCCTACCTGCGGAAGCAGGGCCCCGGCGTCGTCACCGCGGCGGACATCACGGCCCCGGCAGGGGTGGAGATCCACAACCCGGACCTGCACATCGCGACCCTCAACGCGAAGGGCCAGCTCGAGCTCGAGCTGACCATCGAGCGCGGTCGCGGCTACGTATCCGCCGCGCAGAACAAGGCGGGCGACGCGGAGATCGGGCGCATCCCGGTCGACTCCATCTACTCGCCCGTCCTGAAGGTGACCTTCCGCGTGGAGGCCACCCGCGTGGAGCAGCGCACCGACTTCGACAAGCTGGTCCTGGACGTGGAGACCAAGGAGGCCATCGCCCCGCGTGACGCCGTGGCCTCCGCCGGCACCACCCTGGTCGAGCTGTTCGGCCTCGCCCGCGAGCTCAACACGGCCGCCGAGGGCATCGAGATCGGGCCCTCGCCGACGGACGCCGCGATGGCCGCCGACATGGCGCTGCCCATCGAGGACCTCGAGCTGACCGTGCGGTCCTACAACTGCCTCAAGCGCGAGGGCATCCACAGCGTGGGTGAGCTCGTGGGCCGCTCCGAGGCGGACCTGATGGACATCCGCAACTTCGGCGCCAAGTCGATCGACGAGGTCAAGGCCAAGCTCGTCGACCTCGGGCTGTCCCTCAAGGACTCGCCCCCCGGCTTCGACCTCGCCGCTCGCGCCGCCGCGATCGACGACGAGAACCCGTTCGACGACGACGACCACTAGTCCTTCCCGCTGACGTCCCGACGGGTGCCCGCCCGGGCCGGGACAGACTTCCAGGAGATCAACAACCATGCCTACTCCCACCAAGGGACCCCGCCTCGGAGGCGGCCCCGCGCACGAGCGCCTGATGCTGGCGAACCTGTCGCAGCAGCTGTTCGAGCACAAGCGCATCACCACCACCGTGACCAAGGCGAAGCGGATGCGTCCCTACGCCGAGCGGCTGATCACCTTCGCCAAGCGCGGTGACCTGGCCGCGCGCCGTCGCGTGCTGGCGCAGCTCACGGACAAGTCCGTGGTGCACGAGCTGTTCACGACCATCGCCTCGGCGATGGAGGACCGCAACGGCGGCTACACCCGCATCACGAAGATCGGCAACCGCAAGGGCGACAACGCCCCCATGGCCGTGATCGAGCTCGTGATGGAGCCCGTCGCGACCAAGGCCACCGTCGCCGAGGCCGAGCGCGCCACGGAGAAGGCCGCCCCGGCCCCCGCGGCCCCGGTCGACACCCCCGCGGACTCGACCGTCGACGAGGTCGCCGCCGAGGAGATCCCCGCCGAGGAGCAGGCCCCCGAGGTCGGCTCCGAGCAGGCCGCCGAGGTCGCCGCCGAGAACGCCGGCGCGGAGTTCCCCGGTTCGCACGCCCCGCTCGAGTCCGGCGAGGCCCCCGAGGGCTTCGAGGTCAAGGGCAACAAGAACTCGATGAAGTACCACGTGCCCGGCTCGCGCTGGTACGCGGGCACCACCGCCGAGATCTGGTTCGACTCGCCGGCCAACGCCGAGGCCGCCGGCTTCCAGCCGGCCGGCGGGGCCGCCGCGCAGAAGACCCGCTGACCGGGCTCCACCGGACAGACACCGCGCACGCCGCCGGGGACCTGGTCCCCGGCGGCGTCGCCGTGCCCGGGTCCGCAGCCCTCCCGACCACATCCACCCAGGAGCTGACCATGAGCACGTCCGAGGCCGCCGTCCGCGTGCGGATCGACCTGGCCTACGACGGCGCGCCGTTCTCCGGCTGGGCCCGTCAGCCGGGGCTGCCGACCGTCCAGGCGGCCCTGGAGGACGCCCTCGCCGTGCTGGTCCGGCGCGAGGTGCGGGTCGTGGTGGCCGGCCGGACCGACACCGGGGTGCACGCGCGCGGACAGGTGGTCCACCTGGACCTGACCGCGTCGGAGTGGGCCGCCCTCGCCCGCGGCCGGGCGGAGGACCCCGCGCGCGCGCTCGAGCGCCGTCTGACGGGGACGCTGGCGCACGTCCTCGGCCGCGGCCGCCGCGAGCAGGGCCTGCCGCAGTGCCCGGGCGCGGTGGTCGTCCGCCGCGCGGGCGCCGCCCCGGCGGGCTTCGACGCCCGCTTCTCCGCCGAGTCCCGCCGCTACAGCTACCGGATCGACGACGGCGCGGCGGGCCACGACCCGCTGACCCGGCACCTGACGTGGTGGTCGAAGGACGCGCTCGACGTCGCCGTGATGGCGGTCGCCGTGCGGGAACTGGTGGGTCTGCACGACTTCCTGTCCTTCTGCCGCCCGCGCGAGGGCGCCACGACGGTGCGGGAGATCCTCGACCTGTCCGTCGAGCGGAACCGGGACGGGCTCGTGGTGCTCGGCATCGAGGCCGACGCCTTCTGCCACCACATGGTCCGCTCGGTGGTGGGCGCGGCCGCCCGCGTGGGCTCCGGCCGGGAGGAGCCGGACTGGCTCGGCCGCCGGCTGGCCGAGCGGGTCCGCGACGCCGCGGTGCTCATGGCCCCGGCGCACGCCCTGGTGCTCGAGGAGGTCCGGTACCCCGGGGACGCCGTCCTGGGGGAGCGGGCCGAGCGCACGCGGGCGCGGCGCGGTCCCGTGCACGGCGGCCGGGGGCACCCTCCGGAGTTCCCGGGGACGCGCACGGAGGTCGACCACGGGGATTGACCACGGGGATCGAGCACGGGGATCGAGCACGGGGATCGACCACGGAGATTGACCGCCGCAACCTCCGGGTGTATGGCCCGAGTGGTCTTTGGCCGCTCCTTCCGGTAACGTTGGTTGTTGTTGTGCGTGTCCCGCCTCGGTTCACGTGTACCCGGATCCGCCGTCCCGTTGCAGGACGCATGGCGGTCCGGTGCACCGGGGTCTCGGGCACCGGATGCAGCTCGGTCCTCACCCGAGCCCCGGACGGCACACCGAGAAACGGCGTGATCCCAACTAGCGCCACCGAGATAACCCGAACGAAGGCAAACTAACGTGCGTACGTACACCCCGAAGCCCGGTGACATCCAGCGCCAGTGGCACGTCATCGATGCCACCGACGTCGTCCTGGGTCGTCTTGCCAGCCAGACCGCAACGCTGCTGCGCGGAAAGCACAAGCCGACCTTTGCTCCCCACGTGGACGCCGGTGATTTCGTCATCATCATCAACGCCGAGAAGGTGGCCCTGACCGGCTCCAAGCTCGAGAAGAAGCGGGCCTACCGCCACTCCGGCTACCCGGGCGGGCTCAAGTCCAGCTCCTACGCCGAGCTGCTGGAGAAGCACCCGGTCCGCGCCGTGGAGAAGGCCATCCGTGGCATGCTCCCGAAGAACAAGCTGGCCGCCCAGCAGATGTCCAAGCTCAAGGTCTACGCCGGCCCGGAGCACCCCCACGGTGCCCAGCAGCCGCAGTCCTTCGAGTTCACCCAGGTCGCCCAGTAACCGGGCCTACGACAGAAACGAGCGAGGAAAATCGTGGCTCAGAACACTGAAGAGCAGAACATCCTGGACGGCGGGGAGCAGCCGAGCAGCTACACCTCCGAGTCCGCTCCCGCCGAGGAGACGGCTGCCGCCGCCGAGCGACCGGCCCTGACCGTCTCCGGCCAGGCCGTCGGCCGCCGCAAGGAGGCCGTCGCCCGCGTGCGCGTCGTCCCCGGCTCCGGCCAGTGGACCGTCAACGGCCGCACCCTGGAGAACTACTTCCCGAACAAGCTGCACCAGCAGGAGGTCAACGACCCCTTCACGGTGCTCGAGCTCGAGGGCGCCTACGACGTCATCGCCCGCATCCACGGCGGTGGCCCCTCCGGCCAGGCCGGGGCCCTGCGCCACGGCGTGGCGCGCGCCCTGAACGAGATCGACCTCGAGAACAACCGTCCGACCCTCAAGAAGGCCGGCTTCCTGACGCGTGACCCCCGCGTCATCGAGCGCAAGAAGGCCGGTCTCAAGAAGGCCCGCAAGGCCCCGCAGTACTCGAAGCGCTGATCGGAGGGCCTCCCCGGCCCGCCCTTCGGCTCCACGGACCCCGTCCGACCCGGTGCACGCCGGTGTCGGGCGGGGTCCGTTCGTTACCGCCAGCCTCCCGTGCTCCGGCTCGAGGGGAACGTAGGATGGGGTCGATGTCTAGATTATTCGGAACGGACGGCGTGCGCGGGCTCGCGAACGACCTCCTCACAGCCAACATGACACTGGACCTGGCGCAGGCGGCAGCGATCGTGCTCGGTCACGGCCACGCGCCCGAGGGCCGGCGCCCCACCGCGGTCGTCGCCCGGGACGGGCGCGCCAGCGGCGAGTTCCTCAGCGCCGCCGTGACCGCCGGTCTCGCCGGGTCGGGCGTGGACGTCCACGACGCCGGCGTCCTGCCGACCCCCGCGCTGGCCTACCTGGTGGCGGACGTCGACGCGGACTTCGGCGTGATGATCTCCGCCTCGCACAACCCCGCCCCGGACAACGGGATCAAGTTCCTCGCCCACGGCGGGCGGAAGCTGCCCGACCGGGTCGAGGACCAGATCCAGGAGGTCTACGAGTCCGGCAGCTTCCGGCGCCCCACCGGCGCCGGCGTCGGGCGGATCCACCTGCTCACGGACGCGGAGGACCGCTACGTCCTGCACCTGGTGGGGGCGATCCCGCACCGGCTGGAGGGGATGAGCGTGGTCCTGGACTGCGCCAACGGCGCCGCCAGCGGGGTCTCACCGGACGCCTTCCGCGGGGCGGGCGCCTCCGTCCACGTCATCGGCGCGGAGCCCGACGGCCTGAACATCAACGACGGCTGCGGCTCCACCCACCTGGAGCCCCTGCGGCGGGCCGTCGTCGAGCTCGGGGCCGACCTCGGGATCGCCCACGACGGCGACGCCGACCGCTGCCTCGCCGTGGACGCCACCGGCCGGGAGGTGGACGGGGACCAGATCATGGCGATCCTCGCCCTCGCGCTCAAGGACGCCGGCCGGCTCGTGGACGACACGCTGGTGGCCACCGTGATGAGCAACCTCGGCCTCAAGCTCGCCCTGCGCGACGAGGGGATCGACGTGCGCGAGACCGCCGTCGGGGACCGCTACGTGCTCGAGACGATGACCGCGCACGGCTACAACCTGGGCGGCGAGCAGTCCGGCCACGTCATCATGTCCGACTTCGCGACCACCGGTGACGGTCTGCTGACCGGACTGATGCTGGCCTCGCGCGTGGCGCAGTCCGGCACGCCGCTCGCGGAGCTGGCCCAGGTCATGACGCGGCTGCCCCAGGTGCTGCTCAACGTGCGCGGTGTGGACCGCACCGCCGTGGGCTCCAACCCCGCCGTGCAGTCGGCGGTCGCGGAGGTCGAGCAGCGCCTCGGCGAGACGGGACGGGTGCTGCTGCGGCCCTCGGGGACCGAGCCCGTGGTGCGGGTGATGGTCGAGGCGGCCTCCCAGGAGGTCGCCCGGGCCGAGACGGAGTTCCTGGCCTCCGTCGTGGAGCGGGAGCTGTCGCTGACCGTCTGAGCAGCCGGTCGCCGCCCGCCCGGCACGCCGCAGGCCCGCACCACNCACGGTGCGGGCCTGCGGCGTGCCGGGGTCAGGGGCGTTCGCGCAGCGCGTCGCGGATCTCCGTGAGCAGCTGCACCTGCGCGTCGGCCTCCTCCTCGCCCGGGGAGATGCCGAGGCGGCGGTTGCGGGCCTCGGTCATCCTGTTCACCGGCAGGACGACGGCGAAGTACACGGCCGCGGCCACGAGCAGGAAGTTGACGACCGCGGTGAGCAGCACCCCGAACCGCAGGTCGTTGCCGTTGACGCTCAGCACGGCGAAGGAGTCGAAGTTCGGGGAGCCCACGACGGCCGAGATGGCCGGCATGAGCACGGCCTCGACGAGCGCGGTGACGATCTGCCCGAAGGCCGCCCCGATGATCACGGCGACGGCCAGGTCCAGCACGTTGCCCTTCATGATGAAGTCCTTGAATCCCTTGAGCATCCCCGCAGACTACCTGCCGGCACGGCGGGACGTCCGGGCGGCCCCCCCGTGACCCGCCCCTCCACCGCCCCGTCGCCCACCTGCTGGTCCGGCGGGGCGCCCCCTCGCGATCCCGGCCGGGGTTCACCCCGGGGCGGGCGTGCCGTAGTCGGGGGCCGGGCCCAGACCGGAGAACTCCTCGAGCGTCGGGACGCCCGAGCGCTCGAGCTCCCGGGCCCGCTCGGGACCGAGGTAGCGCAGGTGCCACGGCTCGTACCAGTAGCCGGTGGTCCCGTGCTCGCCCCGGGGGTACCGGACCACGAACCCGTGCTCCGGCCCGTGCTCGGCCACCCACGCGGCGGCGGCCGTGTCGGCGAAGCACACGCGCAGATCGCACCCGGAGCCGTCCCCCACGTCCACGGCCAGTCCCGTCTGGTGCTCCGAGTGTCCGGGGCGGGCGGACACGGTGTCCGCGGCCTCGGGGCCCTTCCGTGCCACCCAGCCGGCGTAGGTCCCCGCCTGCTCCGTCCAGGACCGGTAGCCGGACACGATCCGCAGCGGCACCCCGTCGGCCCGGGCCGCGGCGAGCATTCCGCGGGCGGCCGCGGCGGCGCCGGGCCGCAGCAGGTGCCCCTCCACGTCCTCGAGGTCGGCCGGGGCCCAGCCCTCCGGGACCAGGGGCCGGCGCTTGTTGACGACCACCGCGAGCGACGCGGGGTCGTCCAGGTCGGGGCCGGCGCCCGGCGCGTGGGAAGGAGAAGGAGAAGGAGTAGGAGATGGAGCGGGGGCGGCGTCCGGTGTCGTCGGCGGCGCACCGGACGTGGTCGGGGACAGGTCCGCGGACGGGTCCGCGGACGGGGCCGGTGACGTGGCCGTCGGAGCCGGCGGAGCGGCCGGGGGAGTGGGGCCGGTGTCCGGGGCGCACCCCGCGACGAGCACCGCGGCGGCGAGCAGCAGGGCGCCGGAGCGCGGGACGCCCATCAGTTCTTGCGCAGCAGCACGCGCCGGATCGAGTGGTCGGAGTCCTTGGAGAGGATCAACCGGGCGCGGCCGCGGGTCGGCTGCACGTTCTCGATCAGGTTCGGCTCGTTGATCCGCCGCCAGATGCCGGTGGCGGTGGCCACGGCCTGCTCGTCGGAGAGATCGGCGTAGCGGTGGAAGTAGGACCCGGGGTCGGCGAAGGCGGAGTAGCGCAGGGCCTGGAAGCGCTCCACGTACCACCGCTCGATGTCCGACGGCCGGGCGTCCACGTAGATCGAGAAGTCGAAGAAGTCGCTGAGCGCCAGCGCGGCCCGGTCCCCGGGCCCCACCTTGGCGGGTGCGAGGACGTTGAGGCCCTCGATGATGACGACGTCCGGGCGGGTCACCACGACCTCCTCGCCGGGCAGGATGTCGTAGCTGTGGTGCGAGTACTTGGGGGCCCGGACCTCGGGGGCGCCCGACTTGATCTTCGCGACGAAACGGAGCAGGGCGCGGCGGTCGTAGGACTCCGGGAAGCCCTTGCGGTCCATGAGCCCGCGCTGCTGCAGCTCGGCGTTGGGGTGCAGGAACCCGTCCGTGGTGATCAGCTGGACGTTCGGGGTGGAGGGCCACCGGGACAGCAGCTCGCGCAGCAGTCGGGCGGTGGTGGACTTGCCGGCGGCCACGGACCCGGCGATGCCGATCACGAACGGGGTGCGGGCGTGCTCCTCGCCCAGGAAGGCGTTCGTCGAGGCGTTGAGCCGGTTCGACGACTCGTCGTAGAGGGTCAGCAGCCGCGAGATGGGGAGGTACACCTCGCGGACCTCCGCGACGTCGAGCCGGTCGCCGAGGCCGCGCAGGTTCTCGATCTCCTGGGAGGTGAGGGGAACGTCGATCTCGTGGGAGAGCCTCGACCAGGTCTGCCGGTCGTGCTCCACGAAGGGCGAGGCGCGTTCGCTCAGCGTAGATGCGGTCATCGACCACAGTCTAGACCGCACCGGAAGGCCCGCGACGGAGCGGAGACAGGGACCGTACCCGGGTGTAGATTTGTGCTCGATCCGGTATCAGCTGTGGGCGCACCCGCAGCAGTGCGCGGCGCGTGCACTCCGCCGGTGCGGCACCACCAGGTTCGAGAGTCAGGACAGCACCATGGCGACGGCAACGACCACACAGACCACACCATCGGCGGGCGGGAGGTCCACGGCCGCCCGGGCGCACGTCCAACGGTTCGGGACGTTCCTCTCGGGGATGATCATGCCCAACATCGGGGCGTTCATCGCCTGGGGCCTGATCACCGCGTTCTTCATCGAGGCCGGCTTCACCCCGTTCGGCCCGCTGGGCGGGTTCGGCGAGAACGCGGAGGGCGAGCCGTACACGGGCCTGGTGGGCCCGATGATCACGTACCTGCTGCCGCTGCTGATCGCCTACACGGGCGGGCGGATGGTCTACGACGTGCGCGGCGGCGTGGTCGGGGCGATCGCCACGATGGGGGTGATCGTGGGCACCGACATCCCCATGTTCATCGGGGCCATGCTGATGGGCCCGCTGACCGCCTGGGTGATGAAGAAGGTCGACAGCATCTGGGACGGGAAGATCAAGCCCGGCTTCGAGATGCTGGTCAACAACTTCTCGGCCGGCATCCTCGCCGCGGCCATGGCGATCTTCGGCTTCTTCCTGGTGGGCCCGGCGGTGCTCGCCTTCTCCAACGCCGCCGCCGCGGCGGTCGACTTCCTGGTGACCCGGGGGCTGCTGCCGCTGACCTCGATCCTGATCGAGCCGGCCAAGGTGCTGTTCCTGAACAACGCGATCAACCACGGCATCCTCACCCCGCTGGGCACCGCCCAGGCCCTGGAGCAGGGCAAGTCCATTTTGTTCCTGCTGGAGGCCAACCCGGGTCCGGGGCTGGGCATCCTGCTGGCCTACACCTTCTTCGGGCGGGGCGCGGCCCGGGCCTCGGCCCCGGGTGCGGCGCTCATCCACTTCGTGGGCGGCATCCACGAGATCTACTTCCCCTACGTGCTGATGAAGCCGGCGCTGATCCTGGCCGCGATCGCGGGCGGCATGACGGGGATCTTCACGCTGACGCTCTTCGACGCGGGCCTGCGCGCCCCGGCGGCCCCCGGATCGATCATCGCGGTCTTCGCCCAGGCGACCACCGACAGCTACGTGGGGGTCGCGATCGCGGTGACGGCCGCGACGGCGGTGTCCTTCCTCGTGGCCTCGGTCATCCTGAAGGCCTCCAAGGACAAGGGCGAGGGGGACCTCACGGAGGCCACCTCCCGGATGGAGACGATGAAGGGCAAGAAGAGCTCCGTGGCCTCCGCCATGGTCGGCACCAGCGGCGGCGCGGACACCGGCGGGGACACCGCGCGCGAGCTGGCGGACGGCGGTCCGGTGGAGCGGATCGTGTTCGCCTGCGACGCCGGCATGGGCTCCTCCGCGATGGGTGCCTCGGTCCTGCGCAACAAGGTCAAGGCCGCCGGCTTCGGGGACGTCAAGGTCACCAACGCGGCGATCGCCAACCTCACCGACGACTTCGACATCGTGGTCACCCACCAGGACCTCGCCACCCGGGCGAGGCCGAAGGTGCCCAGCGCCTCGGTGGTGACCGTCGACAACTTCATGGGCAGCCCTCGCTACGACGAGATCGTCGAGGCCGTCCAGCAGCGCAACGGTGCGGCCGTCCCCGCCGGCGGTGCGCCGTCGGCGGCCACCGCCGGGGGCGCGGCCGCCGGCGGCGATGCCGTGGCCGAGGACGACGCCGGCAGGTCCGGGGAGGCGATCCTCACCCGGGACCGGATCGTGATGGACGGCGGGGCGCAGAACGCCGAGCAGGCCATCGACGAGGCCGGGGGCCTGCTCGTGGCGGCCGGTGCCGTGACCGACGAGTACGTGGTCTCCATGCACGAGCGCGAGCGCTCGGTGTCCACCTTCATGGGCAACGGCCTGGCCATCCCGCACGGCACGAACCAGGCCAAGGACAGCATCCGCTCCTCGGCCCTGTCGGTGGTGAAGTACCCCGAGGGGCTGGACTGGAACGGCAAGCCGGTCACCTGGGTGATCGGCATCGCCGGACGCGACAACGAGCACCTGGCGATCCTCTCGCGCGTCGCGAAGATCTTCGGCAACAAGGAGAAGGTGCGCCAGCTGGACGAGGCGACGACCTCCGACGAGGTGCTCGAGCTGCTCGGGAAGGTGAACGACTGATGAAGTGCGTGCATTTCGGGGCCGGCAACATCGGCCGGGGCTTCGTCGGCCTGCTCATGCACCGCTCGGGCTACGAGGTCGTGTTCGCGGACGTGGCAGCCCCCCTGATCGACGCCCTCGCCTCGACCCCCAGCTACACGGTGCACGAGGTCGGGGCCGGCTCGCGGGACACGGTGGTCGACGGCTACCGGGCGATCAACTCGGCGGACGACCCGGAGGCCGTGGCGGCGGAGATCGCCACGGCGGACGTGGTCACCACGGCCGTGGGCGCGCACATCCTGAAGTTCGTGGCGCCCCTCGTGGCCCGCGGCATCGCCGGGCGCCCCGAGGGCGCCGCCCCCGTGGCGGTCATGGCGTGCGAGAACGCCCTGTCCGCGACCGACACCCTCGCCGAGGCGGTCCGCGCCGAGTACCCCGGCGAGGACCTCGACCGGCGGGCCGTCTTCGCCAACACCGCCGTGGACCGGATCGTGCCACAGCAGGACGGCGGCGGGCTCGACGTGGTGGTGGAGCAGTTCCACGAGTGGGTCATCGACCGCACCCCCTTCGCGGGGGGCGAGCCGGCCATCGAGGGTGCGACCTACGTCGACGACCTGGTGCCCTACATCGAGCGGAAGCTGTTCACGGTCAACACCGGCCACGCCGCCTGTGCGTACTTCGGCTACCGCGCGGGCCGCCACCGCATCGCGGAGGCGATCGCCGACCCCGGGACCCGGGAACGGGTCGCCGCGGCGCTCGCGGAGACGCAGACGCTGCTCGTCGCGAAGCACGGCTTCGACGACCAGGAGCACGGCCGGTACGTCGCCAAGATCCTCGACCGCTTCGCCAACGAGCACCTCCCGGACACCGTCGAGCGCGTCGGCCGGGCCCCGCTGCGCAAGCTCGGCCGGCACGAGCGCTTCGTGGGCCCGGCCGCCGAGCTGGCCGAGCGGGGCCTCGGCACGGAGGGACTGCGCGCGGCCATGGCGGCCGCCCTGCGCTTCGACCCGGCCGACGACCCGGAGGCCGTCCGGCTGGGTGAGATCCTCGACACCCTGGCCCCGGCCGACGCCGTGCGGGAGATCACCGGGCTGGACACCGGGCACCCCCTCTTCCCGCCGCTCGAAGAGCTCGTGGCCGACACGGTCCGGGAGCGCCGGGGCTGAGGCGGGATCCGCGGGCCCGGCGGACCGGGTCGGGCCCGTGTCCCCGGAAGTGACGGGGACACGACCGGCTCCACCCCGCCGGGCCCTCCCGGCCGGACGAGATCCATGCGGTACTGTCGAGCGCATGTGTGGAATCGTTGGATATGTGGGTCCCTCCTCCCAGCACGGGGACCAGCCCGGGCACGACGCCCTCGACGTCCTCGTGGAGGGCCTGCGGCGCCTCGAGTACCGCGGCTACGACTCCGCGGGAGTGGCGGTGGTCTCCGACGGCGCCGTCGGCTTCCGCAAGAAGGCCGGCAAGCTGCTGCACCTCGAGCAGGAGCTGCGCGACAGCCCGCTGCCCCGCTCGACCACCGGGATCGGGCACACCCGGTGGGCCACCCACGGCGGGCCGACGGACGTCAACGCCCACCCGCACGTCGTCGACGGCGGCCGGCTGGCCGTCATCCACAACGGCATCATCGAGAACTTCGCCGAGATCAGGCGCGAGCTCGTCGAGAAGGGCCACGAGTTCGTCTCGGAGACCGACACCGAGGTCGCCGCCGCGCTCCTGGCCGACACCTACAACGACCTCGGCGACCAGGACCTGACCGCGGCCATGCAGGTCGCGTGCCGCCGGCTCGAGGGCGCGTTCACGCTCCTCGCCGTGCACGTCGACCACCCCGGCCGCGTGGTGGCGGCCCGGCGCAACTCCCCGCTCGTGCTCGGGCTGGGCGAGGGCGAGAACTTCCTCGGCTCGGACGTCTCCGGCTTCATCGACTACACGCGCAGCGCCGTGGAGCTCGGGCAGGACCAGGTCGTGTCCATCACCGCGGACGGCTACGAGATCACCGACTTCCACGGCAACCGTGCCGACGGCAAGCCCTTCGAGGTGCTGTGGGACGCGGCCGCCGCCGAGAAGGGCGGCTTCCCGTCCTTCATGGAGAAGGAGATCAACGAGCAGCCCGCCGCCGTGGAGCAGACCCTCATGGGCCGCACCGACCCGGACGGCAACCTGATCCTCGACGAGCTGAAGATCGACGAGGCGGTGCTGCGCGCCGTGGACAAGATCGTCGTCGTGGCCTGCGGCACGGCCGCCTACGCGGGGCAGGTCGCCCGCTACGCGATCGAGCACTGGTGCCGGATCCCCACCGAGGTCGAGCTCGCCCACGAGTTCCGCTACCGGGACCCGATCGTCAACGAGCGGACCCTGGTGGTGGCCCTGTCCCAATCGGGCGAGACCATGGACACCCTCATGGCCGTGCGGCACGCCCAGGAGCAGGGGGCCAAGGTCGTGGCCATCTGCAACACCAACGGCTCCACCATCCCGCGCGAGGCCGACGCCGCGCTGTACACGCACGCCGGGCCCGAGATCGCGGTCGCCTCGACCAAGGCGTTCCTCGCCCAGATCACCGCCGCCTACCTCCTGGGCCTCTACCTGGCCCAGCTGCGCGGGAACAAGTACAAGGACGAGATCGGGGAGATCCTCGCCGAGCTCGAGACGATGCCGGGCAAGATCCAGCAGGTCATCGACGCCCAGGACGCCGTCAAGGAGCTCGCGCAGTCGATGCGGGACGCCGCCTCCGTGCTCTTCCTCGGCCGGCACGTCGGCTTCCCGGTCGCGCTCGAGGGGGCGCTCAAGCTCAAGGAGATCGCCTACATCCACGCCGAGGGCTTCGCCGCCGGCGAGCTCAAGCACGGGCCGATCGCCCTCATCGAGGAGGGGCAGCCGGTGTTCGTCGTCGTCCCCTCCCCGCGCGGCCGGGACTCCCTGCACGCCAAGGTCGTCTCCAACATCCAGGAGATCCGCGCCCGCGGCGCGGTGACCATCGTGATCGCGGAGGAGGGGGACGAGGCCGTCGCCGACTACGCCAACCACGTCTTCCGCGTCCCGCAGTCCCCGGTGCTGCTCCAGCCGCTGCTGACCACGGTGCCGCTGCAGATCTTCGCGTGCGAGCTGGCCACGGCGAAGGGCTACGACGTCGACCAGCCCCGCAACCTCGCGAAGTCCGTCACCGTCGAGTAGCCGACGAGCAGCCGTCGAGCCGCCGATGAGCGCGCCGCCGCCGGCCCGCCGCCCGGATCCATCCGGGAGGCGGGCCGGCTGTCGTTAGGCTGGACCCCATGATCATCGGCACCGGCATCGACGTGGTGGACATCGCCCGCTTCGAGGAGCAGATCGCCCGCACCCCCGGCCTCGTGGCCCGGCTGTTCACCCCGCCGGAGCGGGAGCTGCACGTCCGCTCCCTGGCCGCCCGCTTCGCCGCGAAGGAGGCCGCGGCGAAGGCGCTCAAGGCACCGCCGGGGATGATCTGGCAGCACTGCTGGATCGAGAAGGACCCCTCCGGGGCTCCGCTGCTGTGCACCGAGGGCACCGTGGCGGACGAGGCCCGCCGGCAGGGCATCGACCGGTGGCACCTCACCATGACCCACGACGGCGGGATCGCGATGGCCATGGTCATCGCCGAGCGCACGGGGGGCCTGTCGTGATCGCGGCCTGGACCGGCGAGCAGGTCCGGGCGGCCGAGACGCCCTTCCTCGAGCGGGGCGAGGGGCCGGCGCTCATGCGGCGCGCCGCCCACGGCCTGGCCCTCGCCTGCGCCGAGCGCCTGCGCGCCCGCCGGGGACACGTCCGCGGGGCGCGCGTGGTGGTCCTGGCGGGCACCGGCAACAACGGCGGGGACGGGCTGTGGGCCGGGGCGGAGCTCGCGCGCCGCGGCGCGGCCGTGCTGGCCGTGGCCGTCGGGGACCGGCTGCACCCGGAGGGTGCTGCGGCCCTCGCGGCCGCCGGCGGCAGGGTGCTGGCCGCCGGGGACGGCGACCCGGCGCGGGCGGCCGGGCACGTGCTCGGCGCCGACCTGGTGCTCGACGCCGTGCTCGGGACCGGCGCCCGGGGCGGGCTGCGCGGGCCGGCCGCGGAGCTCGTCCGTGCGGTCCTCGACCGGTGGCCCCGGGACGGGGGACCGGTGGTGGTGGCGTGCGACGTCCCGTCGGGCGTCGCCGCGGACACCGGCGCGGTGGCGGGTCCCGTCCTGCCCGCGGACCTCACCGTGACGTTCGCCGGGGCGAAGGCGGGCCTGCTGCTCCCGCCGGGGGAGCGCTGGTGCGGCGAGGTGCGGACGGTGCCCATCGGGATCGAGCACGCCCTGCCGGAGCCCGCGCTGCGGCGCCTGGAGCGCGACGACGCCGCGGCGCTGTGGCCGCGGCCCGGAGCGGCCTCCCACAAGTACTCGCGCGGCGTGGTGGGCGTCGTCGCCGGTTCCCCGACCTACCCCGGCGCGGCGCTCATGTGCACGCGCGCCGCCGTGGACTCCGGCGCGGGCATGGTCCGCCACCTCGGCGACGCCGCCACCCGTTCCCTGGTGTGCCTGACGAGCCCCGAGGTGGTCGCCTCCGAGGACCACCCGGACGCCGTGCACGTCCAGGCCTGGGTCGTCGGCCCCGGTGCGGTGGGGGACGACGCCCAGGAGTCCCGGACGGACGCCGTGCTCGCGGGACCGCTGCCGGCGGTCGTCGACGCCGGCGCGCTCGCCGCGGCCGCGCGGGCGGCCGCCGACGGCGCCCTGGGCCCGGGGAAGGTCCTGACCCCGCACGCCGGGGAGCTCGCGCAGGTGCTGGCCTGGCTCGCCGCCCTCGGGGACGGCGGGGAGGCCCCCGACCGGGAGGCGGTCGAGGCCGAGCCGGCCCGGTGGGCCCGGGCGGCCGCGGAGGCGACCGGCGCCGTCGTGGTGCTCAAGGGCGCCACCACGCTCGTCGCGGCCCCGGACGGCACGCTGCTGTCCCAGGCGGACGGCAGCCCGTGGCTGGCGACGGCCGGCAGCGGGGACACCCTCGCCGGGATCATGGGCACGGCGCTGGCCGGCTGCGCCGAGGAGCCGGACGCGTTCGCCGCCGCGGGGGAGTGGGCCCGCGGGGACGCGCGCCTCGCGGTGGCCGCCGCGCTGGCCGTGGCCGTGCACGGGTGGGCCTCCCGGCTGGAGGGCCTCGGCCCCGTGCCGCCCACGGCGCTGTCCGCGAACGTCCGCACGGTCCTGCGCTTCGGCCGCTGAGGGCGCTCCCCGGCCCCCGGCGACCCGCGCCCGGGACGCGGGCGGCTCCCGTCCGGGCTAAGATCGATCCCACTTGCCCCATTCCCAGCCCGCTGACGGTGACCCCTGCCCGGCGGTACGACAGGAGATCCCCTATGGAAGTCTGGCCAGGTCAGCCCTATCCCCTCGGAGCCACCTTCGACGGCACCGGCACCAACTTCGCCCTCTTCAGCGAGGCCGCCGAGCAGGTCGAGCTGTGCCTGTTCGACGAGGACGGGACCGAGACCCGGATCCAGGTCGACGCGCAGGACAGCTACGTCTGGCACTGCTACCTGCCGACGATCCAGCCCGGGCAGCGCTACGGCTACCGTGTGCACGGACCGTGGGACCCCGCCGAGGGCCAGCGTTTCAACCCCGCCAAGCTGCTGCTCGACCCCTACGCCAAGGCCGTCTCCGGCCGGATGGACTGGGACCAGGCGCTCTTCTCCTACGACTTCGGCGACGAGGACTCGTTCAACGACGAGGACTCCGCCCCCCACATGATGATGGGCGTGGTGATCAACCCGTTCTTCAACTGGGAGGGCGACCGGACGCCCCGCACGCCGTACCACAAGTCGGTGATCTACGAGGCCCACGTCAAGGGCCTCACCCAGCAGCACCCCGAGGTGCCCGAGGAGCAGCGCGGCACCTACGCCGGCGTGGCCCACCCCGAGGTGATCTCGCACCTGCAGAAGCTGGGCGTCACCGCCATCGAGCTCATGCCCGTGCACCAGTTCGTGCAGGACAGCACCCTGCTCGACCAGGACCTGCGCAACTACTGGGGCTACAACACCATCGGGTTCTTCGCCCCGCACAACGAGTACCACTCGACCAACGACCTCGGCGGGCAGGTCCAGGAGTTCAAGGCCATGGTGCGGGCCCTGCACCAGGCCGACATCGAGGTCATCCTCGACGTGGTGTACAACCACACGGCCGAGGGCAACCACATGGGCCCCACGCTGTCCATGAAGGGCATCGACAACCAGGCCTACTACCGGACGGTGGAGGGCGACCAGAAGTTCTACATGGACTACACGGGCACCGGCAACACCCTCAACGTCCGGCACCCCCACTCGCTGCAGCTGATCATGGACTCCCTGCGCTACTGGGTGACCGAGATGCACGTGGACGGCTTCCGCTTCGACCTCGCCTCCGCGCTGGCCCGGGAGTTCTACGACGTGGACAAGCTCGCCACGTTCTTCGAGCTCGTCCAGCAGGACCCGGTCGTCTCCCAGGTGAAGCTCATCGCGGAGCCGTGGGACGTCGGCCCCGGCGGCTACCAGGTGGGCAACTTCCCGCCCCAGTGGACGGAGTGGAACGGGAAGTACCGGGACACCGTGCGCGACTTCTGGCGCGGCGAGCCCGCGACCCTGGGGGAGTTCGCCTCGCGCATCACGGGCTCCGCGGACCTCTACGAGCACAGCGGGCGCCGCCCGTTCGCCTCGATCAACTTCGTCACGGCCCACGACGGCTTCACGCTGCGGGACCTGGTCTCCTACAACGAGAAGCACAACGAGGCCAACGGCGAGGGCAACAACGACGGCGAGTCCCACAACCGCTCCTGGAACTGCGGCGTGGAGGGGCCCACCGACGACCCCGAGGTGCTCGCCCTGCGCTCCCGCCAGCAGCGCAACTTCCTCGCGACGCTGCTGCTGTCCCAGGGCACGCCCATGGTGCTGCACGGCGACGAGCTGGGCCGCACCCAGGGCGGCAACAACAACACGTACTGCCAGGACAACGAGCTGTCGTGGATCAACTGGGACACCATGGACGGCCCGCTCACCGAGTTCGTCGCCGCCGTGACCCACCTGCGCCACGACCACCCGACGTTCCGGCGCTCGGAGTTCTTCGACGGGCGCCCCGTCGAGATGGACGCGGACGACACCGGCCGCCCCATGCCGGACATCGCCTGGCTGAACACGGACGGGGCCCCGCTCAAGCCCGCCGACTGGGACGAGCCCCTGTCCCGCTCCTTCGGGATGTGGCTCAACGGCCACGGCATCGCCGGCGTCGACATGCGCGGGCGGCCCATCACCGACGTGAACTTCATCGTGTACTTCAACTCCAACCCGGAGCCCGTCAAGTGCAAGCTCCCGCCGGTGCGCTACGGCCGGCAGTGGGAGGAGGTCATCGACACCGCGGGCAAGTACGCCGACGGGCAGATCCGCAAGGCGCGGACCGCGATCGTGCTCGAGGGCAAGTCGATGGTCGTGCTGCGCGCCTACGAGGCCCCCGAGGAGGAGCCCGACGCGTCGGTCGCCGCCTCCGTGGCCGCCTACGCCAAGACGCCGCAGGACCAGTGACCTGACGGCACCGGCAGGCTGTCGACCCGGGAACGGGTCGACAGCCTGCTGGCGTTTCCGGGGCCGGGCCGACAGACTGGTGCCGTGCGCACACCGACTTCGACCTACCGACTCCAGATCACCTCCGACCTGACCCTCGACCGCGCGGCGGGGCTCGTGGACTACCTCCACGACCTCGGCGCCGACTGGGTCTACCTCTCACCCATCCTCCGGGCCGTCGACGGCTCCGACCACGGCTACGACGTCGCGTCCCCCGCCGAGGTGGATCCCGTCCGGGGCGGTGCCGCCGGGCTCAAGGCGCTCGCCGACGCCGCCCACGACCGCGGCATGGGCGTTCTGGTGGACATCGTCCCGAACCACCAGGGCGTCGCCGCTCCGGAGCAGAACCCCTGGTGGTGGTCCCTGCTGGAGCAGGGGCAGGAGTCGCCGTACGCGCGGGCCTTCGACGTCGAGTGGACGGCCGGCGGCGGCAGGGTGCTGATCCCCGTGCTGGGCGACGGCGACGACGAGCTCGCGCAGCTGCGGGTCCAGGACGGCACGCTGCGCTACTACGACAACGTCTACCCCCTGGCCGAGGGCACCTGGACGGCGGGCGACGACCCGCAGGACGTCCACGACCGGCAGCACTACGAGCTCGTCAACTGGCGCCGCGGCGACGCCGAGCTCAACTACCGCCGGTTCTTCACCGTGGCCACGCTGGCGGGCGTGCGCGTCGAGGACCCGGCGGTCTTCGAGGAGTCCCACGCGGAGATCAGGCGGTGGATCGACGAGGGGCTCGTCGACGGCCTGCGCATCGACCACCCCGACGGCCTGCGCGACCCCCGGGGGTACCTCGAGCAGCTGAAGGAGCTCACGGGCGGCGCGTACGTCGTCGTCGAGAAGATCCTCGAGCCCGGGGAGCGGCTGCCCCGCGACTGGGCCACGGAGGGCACCACCGGCTACGACGCCCTCGGCACGATCGACCGGCTGCTCACCGACCCGGCCGGGGAGTACGCGCTCACGAGCCTGGACGCCCGGCTGCGCGGCGGCGAACCCGTGCACTGGGACGAGATGATCCACGGCACCAAGCGCGCCATGGCCGACAACGCCCTGCACGCGGAGGTCCTGCGCCTGGCCCGCACCGTGCCCGACGACGCCGGGCTCGGCCGGGACGAGACCGTGGACGCCCTCGCGGAGATCCTCGCGAACTTCCCGGTGTACCGCAGCTACCTGCCCGAGGGGGCCGAGCACCTGCGGGCGGCCCTCGACGCGGCCCGCGAGCAGCGTCCCGACCTCACCGGCACGATCGGGACCCTGGGCCGGCTCCTCGGGGTCGACGCGACGGCGGAGGCCGAGCTCGGCGAGCTCGCGCGCCGCTTCCAGCAGACCTCCGGGATGGTCATGGCCAAGGGCGTCGAGGACACCGCGTTCTACCGCTTCCCCCGCCTGACGTCCCTGACCGAGGTGGGCGGCGACCCCTCGCACTTCGCCGTGGCGCCGGAGGAGGCCCACGCCGAGCTCGCCCGCCGGGCCCGCGAGGAGCCCCTGGCCATGACGACCCTGTCCACCCACGACACCAAGCGCTCCGAGGCCGTGCGGGCGCGGATCACCGTGCTGGCCGAGGCCGGGGAGCAGTGGGCCGGCGTGGTCGGCACCGTGCAGAAGCTCGCCGAGCAGGCCGGGGACCGGGTGGGCGACGGCCCGCTGGTGAACCTCGTGCTCCAGGCCGTGGTGGGCGCCTGGCCCCTCTCGCAGGAGCGGGCGCTGGACTACGCCCTCAAGGCCGCTCGCGAGGCCGGCAACTCCACCGCCTGGGTCGACGGGGACGCCGACTTCGAGCAGCGGCTGACCCGGTTCCTCGAGCTGGTCTTCCACGACCCGCAGATGCGGGCCGTCGTCGAGGGCTTCGCCGCGCACGTCACCGAGGCCGGCTGGTCGAACGGGCTCGCCGCCAAGCTCGTCCAGCTCACGATGCCCGGCGTCCCGGACGTCTACCAGGGGTCCGAGCTGTGGGCCGAGTCCCTCGTGGACCCCGACAACCGCCGTCCCGTCGACTTCGAGGAGCGGGCCGCCCGGCTCGCCCGGCTGGACACCCCCGTGGGCGGGACCGCGGACGGGATCCCCGCCGTGGGACCCGACGGGGCCGCCAAGCTGCTCGTCACGAGTCGCGCCCTGCGGCTGCGCCGGGACCGGCCCGAGCTGTTCTCCGGCTACACCCCGCTCACCGCGTCCGGTCCCCTGGCCGCGCACGTCTTCGCCTTCGACCGCGGCGGCGCCGTGACCGTGGCCACCCGCCTGCCCCTGGGCCTCGCGTCCCGGGGCGGCTTCGCCGACGAGACCCTGGACCTGCCCGAGGGCGAGTTCGAGGACGTGCTGACCCACCGCCCGCACACGGGCACCGTGGCGCTGTCCCAGCTGCTGTCCGACTACCCCGTGGCGCTGCTGCGCCGGAAGGACTCCTGAACCTCCATGAACACCCGTGACCACCTCGACCGCTTCGACGTCTGGGCCCCGCACGCCAAGGCGGTGACCGTGCGGATCGAGGGCGACGACCACGACATGGTACCGGCCGGGTCCCTGCCCGAGGGCTCCGCGGGGGGCCCGGCGGCCGGCCGTGAGGGCTGGTGGACGCTGCCCGACGGCGCCGACGTCCCCACGGGGACCGTGCGCTACGGCTATGTCCTCGGCAAGACCTTCGACGAGGGCACGGCCCAGGAGCGCTCCCAGGTCTCCGAGGTCCTCCCGGACCCCCGCTCCCGCCGCCAGCCCCAGGGCGTGCACGACCTCTCGTGCACGTTCGACCCCTCCGAGCACCGCTGGGGCGACGCCGCGTGGACCGGCCGCACCCTGGCGGGGTCGGTGGTCTACGAGCTGCACATCGGCACGTTCACCCCGGAGGGCACCCTCGACTCGGCCGTCGAGCGGCTCGACCACCTCGCCGGCCTCGGTGTGGACTTCGTCGAGCTGCTGCCCGTGAACGGCTTCAACGGCGAGCGCAACTGGGGCTACGACGGGGTCCTCTGGTACACGGTGGCCGAGTCCTACGGCGGGCCGGCGGCCTACCAGCGCTTCGTGGACGCGTGCCACCAGCGCGGGATCGGCGTGATCCAGGACGTCGTCTACAACCACCTCGGCCCGTCCGGGAACTACCTGCCCCTGTTCGCCGACTACTTCAAGCCGGGCTCCAGCACCTGGGGCGACCTCATCAACCTCGACGGATGGGGCTCGGACGGCGTCCGCGACTACATCCTGGACAACGTGGAGATGTGGCTGCGCGACCACCACGTGGACGGGTTCCGGCTCGACGCCGTGCACGCCCTGCAGGACCACCGGGCCGTGCACATCCTCGAGGAGATCGCCGAGCTCGTCGAGCGCGTGGGCGTGGAGACCGGCAAGCCCCTGTTCACGATCGCGGAGTCCGACCTCAACGACCACCGGATGATCACGCCGACCACGGCCAACGGCCTGGGCATGACCGGGCAGTGGCTCGACGACTTCCACCACGCGGCGCACGTGGCGCTCACCGGGGAGACACAGGGCTACTACGCGGACTTCGCCGCGCTCGCCACGCTCGACAAGGTCATGCAGGACGCCTTCTACCACGACGGCACCATGTCGGTCTTCCGCGGCCGGCACCACGGCCGGCCCGTCGACAAGCAGCGGATCCGCCCGTGGCAGTTCGTCACGTGCATCCAGAACCACGACCAGATCGGCAACCGCGCGGCGGGGGACCGGATCAGCGCGAGCCTCACGCCCGACCAGCTCGTGCTGGGCGCCACGCTCCTGCTCACCCAGCCCTTCACGCCCATGCTGTTCATGGGAGAGGAGTGGGGCGCGTCCACCCCGTGGCAGTTCTTCACCGCCCACCCCGAGCCCGAGCTCGGGGAGGCCGTGGCGAAGGGCCGCAAGGCGGAGTTCGCGTCCATGGGCTGGGACGAGTCCACGGTCCCCGACCCCCAGGCCCCCAGCACGTTCGAGGACTCCCAGCTGGACTGGGACGAGCTCGGCCAGGACGACCACGCCCGGGTGCTGGACGCGTACCGGGAGCTCATCGCGCTGCGGCGGGCCGTGCCCGAGCTCACCGACCCGCGCTTCGCCACGATCGGCACCGACCACGACGAGGACGCCCGCTGGTTCGTGCTGCGCCGGGCCGCTGCCCCGGGCGCCGACCACGGGGTCGCGGTCCTGCTGAACTTCGGGGCCGACCCGGCGAACGTCCCGTTCCCCGGCCGCCGCGACGCCCAGGTGCTCTTCCGCTCCGGGGACGTGTCGGTGACCGAGGGGACCGACGGCGGCGCCGTCGCGGCGCTGCCCGGCCACGGCGCGGCCGTGGTGCGCTACTGAGCCCCCCAGCACCGTCCCACGAACGACTCCCCCGACCCACACGAAAGGCCGCCGTGCGCACCTACGGACCCGACGTCCCCTACCGCCCCGCCGAGGACCGCTACGAGACGATGCCCTACCGGCACGTGGGCGGGTCCGGGCTCAAGCTGCCCGTCATCTCGCTCGGCCTGTGGCACAACTTCGGCGACGACAAGCCGCTCGCCACGCAGCGTGCCACGCTGCGCCGGGCCTTCGACCTGGGTGTGACCCACTTCGACCTCGCCAACAACTACGGTCCGCCGGCCGGCGCCGCCGAGCTGAACTTCGGGCGGATCCTGGCACAGGATCTCGCGCCGTACCGGGACGAGATCGTGATCTCCTCGAAGGCCGGCTGGACCATGGGGCCGGGCCCGTACCACTTCGGCGGCTCGCGGAAGTACCTGGTGTCCTCCCTGGACCAGTCCCTGCAGCGGATGGGCCTGGACCACGTGGACGTCTTCTACCACCACCGCCCGGACCCGGACACCCCGCTCGAGGAGACCATGCGGGCCCTCGACCACATCGTGCGCTCCGGGCGGGCCCTCTACGCGGGGATCTCCTCCTACAACGCCGAGCTGACCCTGCGCGCGCAGCAGATCATGCGGGAGCTCGGCACGCCGCTCCTGATCCACCAGCCGTCCTACTCGATGCTCAACCGCTGGATCGAGTCGCCCGGTCCGTCGGGGACGTCGCTGCTGGGCGCCCTGACGGAGGCCGGGATGGGGTCCATCGTGTTCTCGCCCCTGGCCCAGGGCATGCTCACGGACCGGTACCTCGACGGCATCCCCGAGGGCTCCCGGGCCGCGGCGGAGAAGTCGCTCGACCCCGAGTGGCTGACCGACACGACCCTGGAGAAGGTCCGCGGCCTGCACGACATCGCCGCCGCGCGCGGCCAGACCCTGGCCCAGATGGCGATCGCCTGGGTGCTGCGCGAGCAGGCGGACGGCCAGGTCAGCACCGCGCTCGTGGGGGCCTCCTCGCCGCAGCAGCTCGAGGACAGCGTGGGCGCCGTGCACCACCTCTCGTTCACGCCGGAGGAGCTCGAGGCGATCGACCGGCTGGCCACGGACTCCGACATCAACATCTGGGCGGGCGCCCGCGACTCCAAGACCGCGTGAGCGGCGGGACCGGCTAGGCGATGGAGGCCTCGCAGTACCTCGCCCTGCTCGGGCTGTGGATCGCCGGGATCGTCGCCCCGGGCCCGGACGTCCTGGTGATCCTGCGCAACGCGTCGCTGGGCTCCCGGTCGGCCGGGGTGCTCACCGCCGTGGGCGTGATGGCCGGCAACCTCGTGTGGATCACGCTCTCCCTGACCGGCGTGACCGTCCTGATCGGCGAGGCGGACACGGCCCAGCGCATCATCCAGGTGGCCGGAGCCCTGTTCCTCGGCTGGCTCGGCGCGAGCGGGATCCGGGCGGGACTCGCGGCCGGGGCCCTTCCGGCCCGGCTGCCGACCGCGGCAAGGGGGGCGGCGACGGGCGCGGCGTCCGCCGGCGGGACGACTCCGGCAGGGGTGCTCCCGGAGGGGACGGCCGCGGCGGGGACGCCGGGCCCGCCCGGCCGCACGGTGACCCCCGGGCGGGGCTTCGTGCTCGGACTCGTGACGAACCTGTCGAACGCGAAGGCCATCGTCTTCTTCGTGGCCCTGTTCGCCAACGTGGTCCCGGCCGGAGCGCTGTGGTGGGAGACCGCCCTGGTCTTCGCGCTGCTCGTGGCGGTGGGCCTCGCCTGGTTCACCGCGGTCGCGTGGGTCGGTTCCGTCGAGCGCCTCGCGGCGGGCTTCCGGCGGCACGGCGCCGCGGTGGAGCTCGCCGCGGGCGCGCTGTTCCTGGTGCTCGCCCTCGGCCTGCTCCTCAGCGCGCTGTGAGGGATGCCCTGCGCGCGGTGCCCGGGGCGCTGTGACGGGTGCCCTGCGCCATGCGCGCGGTGCCCGGGGCGCCGTGACCCGGGCGGGCGGTCTCCGGCAGGAGCGTGCCCCGACGGGCACTAGAGTGGACCGCTGAGTCCTGTCCGGCCGGTCGCCGGACTCCCCGGCGGGCGCCGCCCCGGCGTGCGCGGGGGACAGGAACCAGACGACCAGACAGAGGAGTCCCGTGTCCCAGCATCCCATTCGTGTGGCGGTCGCCGGTGTCGGCAACTGCGCCTCGTCCTTGATCCAGGGCGTCCACTTCTACGCCGGAGCCGATCCGGCCGCGACCGTGCCGGGGCTGATGCACGTGGTCTTCGGTGACTACCACGTCGCCGACGTGGAGTTCGTGGCGGCCTTCGACGTCGACGCCGCGAAGGTCGGGTCCGATCTGTGCGAGGCGATCGGCGCCGGGCAGAACAACACCCTGGTCTTCGCCCCGGTCCCGCACACCGGGGTCACCGTGCAGCGCGGGCCGACCCTGGACGGGCTGGGGTCCTACTACCGGGAGGCGATCGAGGAGTCCGCCGCCGCCCCCGTGGACGTGGCGCAGGCGCTGCGGGAGGCGCAGGTGGACGTGCTGGTGTCCTATCTGCCGGTGGGCTCGGAGGCCGCCGACCGGTTCTACGCCCAGGCCGCGATCGAGGCCGGGGTGGCCTTCGTCAACGCGCTGCCGGTGTTCATCGCCTCCACCGCCGAGTGGGCGGGGAAGTTCGCCGCCGCCGGGGTGCCGGTCGTGGGCGATGACATCAAGTCCCAGATCGGGGCGACGATCACCCACCGGGTGCTGGCGAAGCTGTTCGAGGACCGCGGGTACGTGCTGGACCGCACCTACCAGCTCAACGTGGGCGGGAACATGGACTTCATGAACATGCTCGAGCGCACCCGGCTGGAGTCGAAGAAGATCTCCAAGACCCAGGCGGTGACCTCCAACGTGGCCCGGGAGTTCGGCACGCGTGATGTGCACATCGGGCCCTCGGACCACGTGCCGTGGTTGAACGACCGGAAGTTCGCCTTCGTGCGCCTGGAGGGGCACGGCTTCGGTGACGCCCCGATCTCGCTGGAGTACAAGCTGGAGGTGTGGGACTCGCCGAACTCGGCCGGGGTGATCATCGACGCGATCCGGGCGGCGAAGATCGGGTTGGACCGCGGCATCGGCGGGCCGCTGACCTCGGCGGCGGCGTACTTCATGAAGTCCCCGCCCGAGCAGCAGGCCGACGACACCGCCCGGGCGAACCTGGAGGCCTTCATCCGCGGCGACC
>NZ_JBISWJ010000072.1:0-16938 GCF_044462225.1 Kocuria kalidii
CCGCCCGGATCCATCCGGGAGGCGGGCCGGCTGTCGTTAGGCTGGACCCCATGATCATCGGCACCGGCATCGACGTGGTGGACATCGCCCGCTTCGAGGAGCAGATCGCCCGCACCCCCGGCCTCGTGGCCCGGCTGTTCACCCCGCCGGAGCGGGAGCTGCACGTCCGCTCCCTGGCCGCCCGCTTCGCCGCGAAGGAGGCCGCGGCGAAGGCGCTCAAGGCACCGCCGGGGATGATCTGGCAGCACTGCTGGATCGAGAAGGACCCCTCCGGGGCTCCGCTGCTGTGCACCGAGGGCACCGTGGCGGACGAGGCCCGCCGGCAGGGCATCGACCGGTGGCACCTCACCATGACCCACGACGGCGGGATCGCGATGGCCATGGTCATCGCCGAGCGCACGGGGGGCCTGTCGTGATCGCGGCCTGGACCGGCGAGCAGGTCCGGGCGGCCGAGACGCCCTTCCTCGAGCGGGGCGAGGGGCCGGCGCTCATGCGGCGCGCCGCCCACGGCCTGGCCCTCGCCTGCGCCGAGCGCCTGCGCGCCCGCCGGGGACACGTCCGCGGGGCGCGCGTGGTGGTCCTGGCGGGCACCGGCAACAACGGCGGGGACGGGCTGTGGGCCGGGGCGGAGCTCGCGCGCCGCGGCGCGGCCGTGCTGGCCGTGGCCGTCGGGGACCGGCTGCACCCGGAGGGTGCTGCGGCCCTCGCGGCCGCCGGCGGCAGGGTGCTGGCCGCCGGGGACGGCGACCCGGCGCGGGCGGCCGGGCACGTGCTCGGCGCCGACCTGGTGCTCGACGCCGTGCTCGGGACCGGCGCCCGGGGCGGGCTGCGCGGGCCGGCCGCGGAGCTCGTCCGTGCGGTCCTCGACCGGTGGCCCCGGGACGGGGGACCGGTGGTGGTGGCGTGCGACGTCCCGTCGGGCGTCGCCGCGGACACCGGCGCGGTGGCGGGTCCCGTCCTGCCCGCGGACCTCACCGTGACGTTCGCCGGGGCGAAGGCGGGCCTGCTGCTCCCGCCGGGGGAGCGCTGGTGCGGCGAGGTGCGGACGGTGCCCATCGGGATCGAGCACGCCCTGCCGGAGCCCGCGCTGCGGCGCCTGGAGCGCGACGACGCCGCGGCGCTGTGGCCGCGGCCCGGAGCGGCCTCCCACAAGTACTCGCGCGGCGTGGTGGGCGTCGTCGCCGGTTCCCCGACCTACCCCGGCGCGGCGCTCATGTGCACGCGCGCCGCCGTGGACTCCGGCGCGGGCATGGTCCGCCACCTCGGCGACGCCGCCACCCGTTCCCTGGTGTGCCTGACGAGCCCCGAGGTGGTCGCCTCCGAGGACCACCCGGACGCCGTGCACGTCCAGGCCTGGGTCGTCGGCCCCGGTGCGGTGGGGGACGACGCCCAGGAGTCCCGGACGGACGCCGTGCTCGCGGGACCGCTGCCGGCGGTCGTCGACGCCGGCGCGCTCGCCGCGGCCGCGCGGGCGGCCGCCGACGGCGCCCTGGGCCCGGGGAAGGTCCTGACCCCGCACGCCGGGGAGCTCGCGCAGGTGCTGGCCTGGCTCGCCGCCCTCGGGGACGGCGGGGAGGCCCCCGACCGGGAGGCGGTCGAGGCCGAGCCGGCCCGGTGGGCCCGGGCGGCCGCGGAGGCGACCGGCGCCGTCGTGGTGCTCAAGGGCGCCACCACGCTCGTCGCGGCCCCGGACGGCACGCTGCTGTCCCAGGCGGACGGCAGCCCGTGGCTGGCGACGGCCGGCAGCGGGGACACCCTCGCCGGGATCATGGGCACGGCGCTGGCCGGCTGCGCCGAGGAGCCGGACGCGTTCGCCGCCGCGGGGGAGTGGGCCCGCGGGGACGCGCGCCTCGCGGTGGCCGCCGCGCTGGCCGTGGCCGTGCACGGGTGGGCCTCCCGGCTGGAGGGCCTCGGCCCCGTGCCGCCCACGGCGCTGTCCGCGAACGTCCGCACGGTCCTGCGCTTCGGCCGCTGAGGGCGCTCCCCGGCCCCCGGCGACCCGCGCCCGGGACGCGGGCGGCTCCCGTCCGGGCTAAGATCGATCCCACTTGCCCCATTCCCAGCCCGCTGACGGTGACCCCTGCCCGGCGGTACGACAGGAGATCCCCTATGGAAGTCTGGCCAGGTCAGCCCTATCCCCTCGGAGCCACCTTCGACGGCACCGGCACCAACTTCGCCCTCTTCAGCGAGGCCGCCGAGCAGGTCGAGCTGTGCCTGTTCGACGAGGACGGGACCGAGACCCGGATCCAGGTCGACGCGCAGGACAGCTACGTCTGGCACTGCTACCTGCCGACGATCCAGCCCGGGCAGCGCTACGGCTACCGTGTGCACGGACCGTGGGACCCCGCCGAGGGCCAGCGTTTCAACCCCGC
Source organism: Kocuria kalidii (assembly GCF_044462225.1). Classification (NCBI taxonomy): domain Bacteria; kingdom Bacillati; phylum Actinomycetota; class Actinomycetes; order Micrococcales; family Micrococcaceae; genus Kocuria; species Kocuria kalidii. The sequence goes on from NZ_JBISWJ010000072.1 coordinate 2,373, forward strand.
CAAGCTGCTGCTCGACCCCTACGCCAAGGCCGTCTCCGGCCGGATGGACTGGGACCAGGCGCTCTTCTCCTACGACTTCGGCGACGAGGACTCGTTCAACGACGAGGACTCCGCCCCCCACATGATGATGGGCGTGGTGATCAACCCGTTCTTCAACTGGGAGGGCGACCGGACGCCCCGCACGCCGTACCACAAGTCGGTGATCTACGAGGCCCACGTCAAGGGCCTCACCCAGCAGCACCCCGAGGTGCCCGAGGAGCAGCGCGGCACCTACGCCGGCGTGGCCCACCCCGAGGTGATCTCGCACCTGCAGAAGCTGGGCGTCACCGCCATCGAGCTCATGCCCGTGCACCAGTTCGTGCAGGACAGCACCCTGCTCGACCAGGACCTGCGCAACTACTGGGGCTACAACACCATCGGGTTCTTCGCCCCGCACAACGAGTACCACTCGACCAACGACCTCGGCGGGCAGGTCCAGGAGTTCAAGGCCATGGTGCGGGCCCTGCACCAGGCCGACATCGAGGTCATCCTCGACGTGGTGTACAACCACACGGCCGAGGGCAACCACATGGGCCCCACGCTGTCCATGAAGGGCATCGACAACCAGGCCTACTACCGGACGGTGGAGGGCGACCAGAAGTTCTACATGGACTACACGGGCACCGGCAACACCCTCAACGTCCGGCACCCCCACTCGCTGCAGCTGATCATGGACTCCCTGCGCTACTGGGTGACCGAGATGCACGTGGACGGCTTCCGCTTCGACCTCGCCTCCGCGCTGGCCCGGGAGTTCTACGACGTGGACAAGCTCGCCACGTTCTTCGAGCTCGTCCAGCAGGACCCGGTCGTCTCCCAGGTGAAGCTCATCGCGGAGCCGTGGGACGTCGGCCCCGGCGGCTACCAGGTGGGCAACTTCCCGCCCCAGTGGACGGAGTGGAACGGGAAGTACCGGGACACCGTGCGCGACTTCTGGCGCGGCGAGCCCGCGACCCTGGGGGAGTTCGCCTCGCGCATCACGGGCTCCGCGGACCTCTACGAGCACAGCGGGCGCCGCCCGTTCGCCTCGATCAACTTCGTCACGGCCCACGACGGCTTCACGCTGCGGGACCTGGTCTCCTACAACGAGAAGCACAACGAGGCCAACGGCGAGGGCAACAACGACGGCGAGTCCCACAACCGCTCCTGGAACTGCGGCGTGGAGGGGCCCACCGACGACCCCGAGGTGCTCGCCCTGCGCTCCCGCCAGCAGCGCAACTTCCTCGCGACGCTGCTGCTGTCCCAGGGCACGCCCATGGTGCTGCACGGCGACGAGCTGGGCCGCACCCAGGGCGGCAACAACAACACGTACTGCCAGGACAACGAGCTGTCGTGGATCAACTGGGACACCATGGACGGCCCGCTCACCGAGTTCGTCGCCGCCGTGACCCACCTGCGCCACGACCACCCGACGTTCCGGCGCTCGGAGTTCTTCGACGGGCGCCCCGTCGAGATGGACGCGGACGACACCGGCCGCCCCATGCCGGACATCGCCTGGCTGAACACGGACGGGGCCCCGCTCAAGCCCGCCGACTGGGACGAGCCCCTGTCCCGCTCCTTCGGGATGTGGCTCAACGGCCACGGCATCGCCGGCGTCGACATGCGCGGGCGGCCCATCACCGACGTGAACTTCATCGTGTACTTCAACTCCAACCCGGAGCCCGTCAAGTGCAAGCTCCCGCCGGTGCGCTACGGCCGGCAGTGGGAGGAGGTCATCGACACCGCGGGCAAGTACGCCGACGGGCAGATCCGCAAGGCGCGGACCGCGATCGTGCTCGAGGGCAAGTCGATGGTCGTGCTGCGCGCCTACGAGGCCCCCGAGGAGGAGCCCGACGCGTCGGTCGCCGCCTCCGTGGCCGCCTACGCCAAGACGCCGCAGGACCAGTGACCTGACGGCACCGGCAGGCTGTCGACCCGGGAACGGGTCGACAGCCTGCTGGCGTTTCCGGGGCCGGGCCGACAGACTGGTGCCGTGCGCACACCGACTTCGACCTACCGACTCCAGATCACCTCCGACCTGACCCTCGACCGCGCGGCGGGGCTCGTGGACTACCTCCACGACCTCGGCGCCGACTGGGTCTACCTCTCACCCATCCTCCGGGCCGTCGACGGCTCCGACCACGGCTACGACGTCGCGTCCCCCGCCGAGGTGGATCCCGTCCGGGGCGGTGCCGCCGGGCTCAAGGCGCTCGCCGACGCCGCCCACGACCGCGGCATGGGCGTTCTGGTGGACATCGTCCCGAACCACCAGGGCGTCGCCGCTCCGGAGCAGAACCCCTGGTGGTGGTCCCTGCTGGAGCAGGGGCAGGAGTCGCCGTACGCGCGGGCCTTCGACGTCGAGTGGACGGCCGGCGGCGGCAGGGTGCTGATCCCCGTGCTGGGCGACGGCGACGACGAGCTCGCGCAGCTGCGGGTCCAGGACGGCACGCTGCGCTACTACGACAACGTCTACCCCCTGGCCGAGGGCACCTGGACGGCGGGCGACGACCCGCAGGACGTCCACGACCGGCAGCACTACGAGCTCGTCAACTGGCGCCGCGGCGACGCCGAGCTCAACTACCGCCGGTTCTTCACCGTGGCCACGCTGGCGGGCGTGCGCGTCGAGGACCCGGCGGTCTTCGAGGAGTCCCACGCGGAGATCAGGCGGTGGATCGACGAGGGGCTCGTCGACGGCCTGCGCATCGACCACCCCGACGGCCTGCGCGACCCCCGGGGGTACCTCGAGCAGCTGAAGGAGCTCACGGGCGGCGCGTACGTCGTCGTCGAGAAGATCCTCGAGCCCGGGGAGCGGCTGCCCCGCGACTGGGCCACGGAGGGCACCACCGGCTACGACGCCCTCGGCACGATCGACCGGCTGCTCACCGACCCGGCCGGGGAGTACGCGCTCACGAGCCTGGACGCCCGGCTGCGCGGCGGCGAACCCGTGCACTGGGACGAGATGATCCACGGCACCAAGCGCGCCATGGCCGACAACGCCCTGCACGCGGAGGTCCTGCGCCTGGCCCGCACCGTGCCCGACGACGCCGGGCTCGGCCGGGACGAGACCGTGGACGCCCTCGCGGAGATCCTCGCGAACTTCCCGGTGTACCGCAGCTACCTGCCCGAGGGGGCCGAGCACCTGCGGGCGGCCCTCGACGCGGCCCGCGAGCAGCGTCCCGACCTCACCGGCACGATCGGGACCCTGGGCCGGCTCCTCGGGGTCGACGCGACGGCGGAGGCCGAGCTCGGCGAGCTCGCGCGCCGCTTCCAGCAGACCTCCGGGATGGTCATGGCCAAGGGCGTCGAGGACACCGCGTTCTACCGCTTCCCCCGCCTGACGTCCCTGACCGAGGTGGGCGGCGACCCCTCGCACTTCGCCGTGGCGCCGGAGGAGGCCCACGCCGAGCTCGCCCGCCGGGCCCGCGAGGAGCCCCTGGCCATGACGACCCTGTCCACCCACGACACCAAGCGCTCCGAGGCCGTGCGGGCGCGGATCACCGTGCTGGCCGAGGCCGGGGAGCAGTGGGCCGGCGTGGTCGGCACCGTGCAGAAGCTCGCCGAGCAGGCCGGGGACCGGGTGGGCGACGGCCCGCTGGTGAACCTCGTGCTCCAGGCCGTGGTGGGCGCCTGGCCCCTCTCGCAGGAGCGGGCGCTGGACTACGCCCTCAAGGCCGCTCGCGAGGCCGGCAACTCCACCGCCTGGGTCGACGGGGACGCCGACTTCGAGCAGCGGCTGACCCGGTTCCTCGAGCTGGTCTTCCACGACCCGCAGATGCGGGCCGTCGTCGAGGGCTTCGCCGCGCACGTCACCGAGGCCGGCTGGTCGAACGGGCTCGCCGCCAAGCTCGTCCAGCTCACGATGCCCGGCGTCCCGGACGTCTACCAGGGGTCCGAGCTGTGGGCCGAGTCCCTCGTGGACCCCGACAACCGCCGTCCCGTCGACTTCGAGGAGCGGGCCGCCCGGCTCGCCCGGCTGGACACCCCCGTGGGCGGGACCGCGGACGGGATCCCCGCCGTGGGACCCGACGGGGCCGCCAAGCTGCTCGTCACGAGTCGCGCCCTGCGGCTGCGCCGGGACCGGCCCGAGCTGTTCTCCGGCTACACCCCGCTCACCGCGTCCGGTCCCCTGGCCGCGCACGTCTTCGCCTTCGACCGCGGCGGCGCCGTGACCGTGGCCACCCGCCTGCCCCTGGGCCTCGCGTCCCGGGGCGGCTTCGCCGACGAGACCCTGGACCTGCCCGAGGGCGAGTTCGAGGACGTGCTGACCCACCGCCCGCACACGGGCACCGTGGCGCTGTCCCAGCTGCTGTCCGACTACCCCGTGGCGCTGCTGCGCCGGAAGGACTCCTGAACCTCCATGAACACCCGTGACCACCTCGACCGCTTCGACGTCTGGGCCCCGCACGCCAAGGCGGTGACCGTGCGGATCGAGGGCGACGACCACGACATGGTACCGGCCGGGTCCCTGCCCGAGGGCTCCGCGGGGGGCCCGGCGGCCGGCCGTGAGGGCTGGTGGACGCTGCCCGACGGCGCCGACGTCCCCACGGGGACCGTGCGCTACGGCTATGTCCTCGGCAAGACCTTCGACGAGGGCACGGCCCAGGAGCGCTCCCAGGTCTCCGAGGTCCTCCCGGACCCCCGCTCCCGCCGCCAGCCCCAGGGCGTGCACGACCTCTCGTGCACGTTCGACCCCTCCGAGCACCGCTGGGGCGACGCCGCGTGGACCGGCCGCACCCTGGCGGGGTCGGTGGTCTACGAGCTGCACATCGGCACGTTCACCCCGGAGGGCACCCTCGACTCGGCCGTCGAGCGGCTCGACCACCTCGCCGGCCTCGGTGTGGACTTCGTCGAGCTGCTGCCCGTGAACGGCTTCAACGGCGAGCGCAACTGGGGCTACGACGGGGTCCTCTGGTACACGGTGGCCGAGTCCTACGGCGGGCCGGCGGCCTACCAGCGCTTCGTGGACGCGTGCCACCAGCGCGGGATCGGCGTGATCCAGGACGTCGTCTACAACCACCTCGGCCCGTCCGGGAACTACCTGCCCCTGTTCGCCGACTACTTCAAGCCGGGCTCCAGCACCTGGGGCGACCTCATCAACCTCGACGGATGGGGCTCGGACGGCGTCCGCGACTACATCCTGGACAACGTGGAGATGTGGCTGCGCGACCACCACGTGGACGGGTTCCGGCTCGACGCCGTGCACGCCCTGCAGGACCACCGGGCCGTGCACATCCTCGAGGAGATCGCCGAGCTCGTCGAGCGCGTGGGCGTGGAGACCGGCAAGCCCCTGTTCACGATCGCGGAGTCCGACCTCAACGACCACCGGATGATCACGCCGACCACGGCCAACGGCCTGGGCATGACCGGGCAGTGGCTCGACGACTTCCACCACGCGGCGCACGTGGCGCTCACCGGGGAGACACAGGGCTACTACGCGGACTTCGCCGCGCTCGCCACGCTCGACAAGGTCATGCAGGACGCCTTCTACCACGACGGCACCATGTCGGTCTTCCGCGGCCGGCACCACGGCCGGCCCGTCGACAAGCAGCGGATCCGCCCGTGGCAGTTCGTCACGTGCATCCAGAACCACGACCAGATCGGCAACCGCGCGGCGGGGGACCGGATCAGCGCGAGCCTCACGCCCGACCAGCTCGTGCTGGGCGCCACGCTCCTGCTCACCCAGCCCTTCACGCCCATGCTGTTCATGGGAGAGGAGTGGGGCGCGTCCACCCCGTGGCAGTTCTTCACCGCCCACCCCGAGCCCGAGCTCGGGGAGGCCGTGGCGAAGGGCCGCAAGGCGGAGTTCGCGTCCATGGGCTGGGACGAGTCCACGGTCCCCGACCCCCAGGCCCCCAGCACGTTCGAGGACTCCCAGCTGGACTGGGACGAGCTCGGCCAGGACGACCACGCCCGGGTGCTGGACGCGTACCGGGAGCTCATCGCGCTGCGGCGGGCCGTGCCCGAGCTCACCGACCCGCGCTTCGCCACGATCGGCACCGACCACGACGAGGACGCCCGCTGGTTCGTGCTGCGCCGGGCCGCTGCCCCGGGCGCCGACCACGGGGTCGCGGTCCTGCTGAACTTCGGGGCCGACCCGGCGAACGTCCCGTTCCCCGGCCGCCGCGACGCCCAGGTGCTCTTCCGCTCCGGGGACGTGTCGGTGACCGAGGGGACCGACGGCGGCGCCGTCGCGGCGCTGCCCGGCCACGGCGCGGCCGTGGTGCGCTACTGAGCCCCCCAGCACCGTCCCACGAACGACTCCCCCGACCCACACGAAAGGCCGCCGTGCGCACCTACGGACCCGACGTCCCCTACCGCCCCGCCGAGGACCGCTACGAGACGATGCCCTACCGGCACGTGGGCGGGTCCGGGCTCAAGCTGCCCGTCATCTCGCTCGGCCTGTGGCACAACTTCGGCGACGACAAGCCGCTCGCCACGCAGCGTGCCACGCTGCGCCGGGCCTTCGACCTGGGTGTGACCCACTTCGACCTCGCCAACAACTACGGTCCGCCGGCCGGCGCCGCCGAGCTGAACTTCGGGCGGATCCTGGCACAGGATCTCGCGCCGTACCGGGACGAGATCGTGATCTCCTCGAAGGCCGGCTGGACCATGGGGCCGGGCCCGTACCACTTCGGCGGCTCGCGGAAGTACCTGGTGTCCTCCCTGGACCAGTCCCTGCAGCGGATGGGCCTGGACCACGTGGACGTCTTCTACCACCACCGCCCGGACCCGGACACCCCGCTCGAGGAGACCATGCGGGCCCTCGACCACATCGTGCGCTCCGGGCGGGCCCTCTACGCGGGGATCTCCTCCTACAACGCCGAGCTGACCCTGCGCGCGCAGCAGATCATGCGGGAGCTCGGCACGCCGCTCCTGATCCACCAGCCGTCCTACTCGATGCTCAACCGCTGGATCGAGTCGCCCGGTCCGTCGGGGACGTCGCTGCTGGGCGCCCTGACGGAGGCCGGGATGGGGTCCATCGTGTTCTCGCCCCTGGCCCAGGGCATGCTCACGGACCGGTACCTCGACGGCATCCCCGAGGGCTCCCGGGCCGCGGCGGAGAAGTCGCTCGACCCCGAGTGGCTGACCGACACGACCCTGGAGAAGGTCCGCGGCCTGCACGACATCGCCGCCGCGCGCGGCCAGACCCTGGCCCAGATGGCGATCGCCTGGGTGCTGCGCGAGCAGGCGGACGGCCAGGTCAGCACCGCGCTCGTGGGGGCCTCCTCGCCGCAGCAGCTCGAGGACAGCGTGGGCGCCGTGCACCACCTCTCGTTCACGCCGGAGGAGCTCGAGGCGATCGACCGGCTGGCCACGGACTCCGACATCAACATCTGGGCGGGCGCCCGCGACTCCAAGACCGCGTGAGCGGCGGGACCGGCTAGGCGATGGAGGCCTCGCAGTACCTCGCCCTGCTCGGGCTGTGGATCGCCGGGATCGTCGCCCCGGGCCCGGACGTCCTGGTGATCCTGCGCAACGCGTCGCTGGGCTCCCGGTCGGCCGGGGTGCTCACCGCCGTGGGCGTGATGGCCGGCAACCTCGTGTGGATCACGCTCTCCCTGACCGGCGTGACCGTCCTGATCGGCGAGGCGGACACGGCCCAGCGCATCATCCAGGTGGCCGGAGCCCTGTTCCTCGGCTGGCTCGGCGCGAGCGGGATCCGGGCGGGACTCGCGGCCGGGGCCCTTCCGGCCCGGCTGCCGACCGCGGCAAGGGGGGCGGCGACGGGCGCGGCGTCCGCCGGCGGGACGACTCCGGCAGGGGTGCTCCCGGAGGGGACGGCCGCGGCGGGGACGCCGGGCCCGCCCGGCCGCACGGTGACCCCCGGGCGGGGCTTCGTGCTCGGACTCGTGACGAACCTGTCGAACGCGAAGGCCATCGTCTTCTTCGTGGCCCTGTTCGCCAACGTGGTCCCGGCCGGAGCGCTGTGGTGGGAGACCGCCCTGGTCTTCGCGCTGCTCGTGGCGGTGGGCCTCGCCTGGTTCACCGCGGTCGCGTGGGTCGGTTCCGTCGAGCGCCTCGCGGCGGGCTTCCGGCGGCACGGCGCCGCGGTGGAGCTCGCCGCGGGCGCGCTGTTCCTGGTGCTCGCCCTCGGCCTGCTCCTCAGCGCGCTGTGAGGGATGCCCTGCGCGCGGTGCCCGGGGCGCTGTGACGGGTGCCCTGCGCCATGCGCGCGGTGCCCGGGGCGCCGTGACCCGGGCGGGCGGTCTCCGGCAGGAGCGTGCCCCGACGGGCACTAGAGTGGACCGCTGAGTCCTGTCCGGCCGGTCGCCGGACTCCCCGGCGGGCGCCGCCCCGGCGTGCGCGGGGGACAGGAACCAGACGACCAGACAGAGGAGTCCCGTGTCCCAGCATCCCATTCGTGTGGCGGTCGCCGGTGTCGGCAACTGCGCCTCGTCCTTGATCCAGGGCGTCCACTTCTACGCCGGAGCCGATCCGGCCGCGACCGTGCCGGGGCTGATGCACGTGGTCTTCGGTGACTACCACGTCGCCGACGTGGAGTTCGTGGCGGCCTTCGACGTCGACGCCGCGAAGGTCGGGTCCGATCTGTGCGAGGCGATCGGCGCCGGGCAGAACAACACCCTGGTCTTCGCCCCGGTCCCGCACACCGGGGTCACCGTGCAGCGCGGGCCGACCCTGGACGGGCTGGGGTCCTACTACCGGGAGGCGATCGAGGAGTCCGCCGCCGCCCCCGTGGACGTGGCGCAGGCGCTGCGGGAGGCGCAGGTGGACGTGCTGGTGTCCTATCTGCCGGTGGGCTCGGAGGCCGCCGACCGGTTCTACGCCCAGGCCGCGATCGAGGCCGGGGTGGCCTTCGTCAACGCGCTGCCGGTGTTCATCGCCTCCACCGCCGAGTGGGCGGGGAAGTTCGCCGCCGCCGGGGTGCCGGTCGTGGGCGATGACATCAAGTCCCAGATCGGGGCGACGATCACCCACCGGGTGCTGGCGAAGCTGTTCGAGGACCGCGGGTACGTGCTGGACCGCACCTACCAGCTCAACGTGGGCGGGAACATGGACTTCATGAACATGCTCGAGCGCACCCGGCTGGAGTCGAAGAAGATCTCCAAGACCCAGGCGGTGACCTCCAACGTGGCCCGGGAGTTCGGCACGCGTGATGTGCACATCGGGCCCTCGGACCACGTGCCGTGGTTGAACGACCGGAAGTTCGCCTTCGTGCGCCTGGAGGGGCACGGCTTCGGTGACGCCCCGATCTCGCTGGAGTACAAGCTGGAGGTGTGGGACTCGCCGAACTCGGCCGGGGTGATCATCGACGCGATCCGGGCGGCGAAGATCGGGTTGGACCGCGGCATCGGCGGGCCGCTGACCTCGGCGGCGGCGTACTTCATGAAGTCCCCGCCCGAGCAGCAGGCCGACGACACCGCCCGGGCGAACCTGGAGGCCTTCATCCGCGGCGACCGCGAACGCTGAACCCACCCCCGCGGTGCGCGACGCCGCGGCCACGGCCCGGCGCCTCTCCGGCGACACCTGCTCCCGGATGCCCATGGTGCGGCCGCCCTGCGCCGTGGAGAGCCCACGGTGCAGGGCGAGGCACCCGCCCCCGGTCCGCCGAACACCCCTGGGCTCCTGCGAGCTCCTGCACCGGCACCGGCCGGCCGGGGACGGGGTCCGGCGGCGACGATCCGCCCGTCGTTCCGCCCCTGCTCCGCCAGGGCGGAGAGCGTCCGCGGCTGGTCGCTGCCCGGACGGCGACCGATGAGGACCAGCAGGTCCGCCGGCCCGCAGCGCGTGCGGGCCCGTGCTGTGCACGGAAGAGATCCTGCCGCCGAGCGGGGAACAGGCCGTCGACGGCGACCCACCGCGTTTTCTGCAACGCAATTCACACTGCGCAACATTGGTGGAAGCGCCGGGCGGTGATCTCGAGGACGGCGCGCGGCGGTGCCGATCTCGCACCCCGAGAGGACACCGGTGTGAGACGTCGGCGGGAAATGCTTGACAAGCAGGAGTGAGACACTTCACGCTGATCGCACATTGCGAATCAGGTTGCAGATTATGCACCCTCGGCTGGAAGAGTTCCCCTCCTCCCCCGCCACGCTCCCGTCCTTGCTCTCAGTCACTCGAAAGGGGTCCTCCATGGAGTCCCTCGTCATTGTCGGAGCGTCCCTGGCCGGTCTGTCGGCCGCCCGGGCCGCGCGCAGCCTCGGGTTCGGTGGGCGTGTGGTGATCATCGGTGATGAGCTGCAGCGTCCTTATGACCGTCCGCCGCTGTCCAAGGACTTCCTGGCCGGGCGGATCGAGATCGCGGATCTGACCCTGGAGACCGACACCGAGGCCCTGGACGCGGAGTGGATCCTGGGGACCCGGGCGGTGTCCTTCGACCCGTCCACCCGCACGGTCCACCTGGAGGACGGGGGCATGGTCCACGCCGAGGCCCTGGTCATCGCCACCGGTGCCTCGCCGCGCAACCTGCCCGAGATCGCGGGCGCGGACAACGTGGTGACCCTGCGCACCATCGCCGACGCGCAGAAGCTGCGCGAGCTGGTGCGCGCGGGGGGCCGGATGGTGGTCATCGGCGCCGGGTTCATCGGCGCCGAGGTCGCCTCCGCGGCCCATGCCCTGGGGATGGAGGTGACCGTGGTGGAGAAGTCCCCGACCCCGCTGTGCGGGCCGCTGGGCACCCAGCTGGGCGCGGTGGTGGCCGGACTGCACGAACGCGCCGGGGTGGAGTTGGTCTGCGGGGCCGACATCGCCGACTTCGACCTCACCGACGGGTCCGTGAGCGCGGTGCGCCTGGCCGGCGGGCGGGTGCTGCCCGCCGACGTCGTGGTCGTCGGGATCGGGGCGGTGCCCAACACGGGGTGGCTGGAGAGCTCCGGGATCGAGCTGGGCAACGGTGTGGTCTGCGACGCGGTCGGGGGCACCAGCCTCCCGGGGGTCGCCGCGGTCGGTGACTGCGCCGCGTGGTGGGAGCCGGTCACCGGCCGCTACCAGCGGGTGGAGCACTGGACCGGGGCCGCCCAGCGCCCGGGCGTGGCCGTGGCCGCGCTGCTGGGCGCGGATCCGGCGACCCTGCCGGCGGTGAAGCCCGCGTACTTCTGGTCCGACCAGTACGGCGTCCGCCTGCAGTTCGCCGGTGACGCCTCCCGCGCCGAGCGGGTGGTCTACGAGCACGGCGGCCCGGAGGCCGATTCCCTGCTGGCCGTCTACTACGCCGGGGAGGAACCGGTCGCGGTGCTGGGCTGGAACCAGGTCAAGCTCTTCGGCCGCTGGCGCAAGACCCTGGAGAAGATCGCCGCTGCCGCCCGCACCCCTGCCCCGCCGCACGAGGCGGCCCAGTCTGTGGCCGCCGCTGTCGCCGCCGCGGCCCCGGCCGCCGCCGCCGCCGCCGCCGCGGTCGCCCCGGCCGGGGTGTGAAACCGTCCCACCCGTCTCACCCGTTCCGCAGTACGTCGTAAGGAGTTTCGAGTTGTCGACCAATGTTGTCTCGGAGAGTCTGATCTCCACCCTGCCCGGCTCCACCTACGTGGACGAGAACGTGTTCCGCGCCGAACAGGAACGCATCTTCGAGCAGATGTGGTTCTGCGCCGTGCGCGCAGCCGACCTCGACAAGCCCGGGGCCTACCGCACCGTGCAGATCGGCCGGGAATCCGTCATCATCACCCGCAACCGCAAGCACGGCATCCGCGCCTTCTACAACATCTGCCGCCACCGCGGCGTGAAACTGTGCATGGAGGAGACCGGCGAAGCCGGCCGCTCCTTCCAGTGCCCCTACCACGCCTGGACCTACGACTTCGACGGCAAGCTCATCGCCGCCCCCAACCTCACCAAGATGCCCGACATCGACCGCCAGGAATACGGCCTCGTCACCATCCCGGTGCGCGAGTACCTCGGCTACGTCTGGGTCTGCCTCGCCGACGACCCCCCCTCCTTCGAGGACGACGTCATGGGCGACATCCAGGACCGCCTCGGCGACACCCAGGCCATCGAGGGCTACGACATCGCCAACCTCTCCCTGGGCCGGCGCATCACCTACGACGTGAAGGCCAACTGGAAGCTCATCATCGAGAACTTCATGGAGTGCTACCACTGCGCCACCATCCACCCCGAACTCACCGAGGTCCTCCCCGAGTTCGCCGACGGCCTCGCCGCCCAGTACTTCGTCGGCCACGGCGCCGAGTTCGGCGACGACGTCCTGGGCTTCACCGTCGACGGCTCCGAAGGCCTGGACAAGCTCCCCGGCGTCGACGACGACCACGACCGCCGCTACTACGCCATCACCGTGCGCCCCACCGTGTTCGTCAACCTCGTCCCCGACCACGTCATCATCCACCGCATGTTCCCCATGGCCGCCGACCACACCATCGTGGAGTGCGACTGGCTCTACCTGCCCTCCGTGGTCGACTCCGGCAAGGACGTCTCCGCCTCCGTGGAACTCTTCCACCGCGTCAACCAACAGGACTTCGACGCCTGCGAACGCTGCCAACCCGCCATGAACTCCAAGATCTACGCCACCGGCGGCGTCCTCGTCCCCTCCGAACACCACATCGGCGCCTTCCACGACTGGATCACCGACACAATCGGCGACACCGTCCCCGCACAGTCCAGTCCCGCGAGCCAGGAGAAGGTCCAATGAGCGTCGACGACTCCCGCGTCGATCCGACGCCTGCCGACGGGGACGAGGCTCGGTCCGCGACGCCGCCCGTCGACGACACGACCATGCTGCACGAGGCGGAGGCCGAGGAGGCCGCGATCCTCGACGAGCTGAAGGTCGGTGTCGTCGAGCGGCGCAAGTCCTTCCGCACCGGCCTGGAGGGCCTCGACCGGACCATCTTCGTGGTCACCGGCGCGCTCGTGGTGGCCTTCGTGCTCTGGGGGTTCCTCGACACCGAGGGCCTGTCCACCGCCTCGACGGCGGCGCTGGGCTGGGTGCTGGAGAGCACGGGGTGGCTCTTCGTGCTCCTGGCCTCGCTGTTCGTGGTCTTCGTCCTCTGGCTGGCCGTCGGCCGGTTCGGCAACATCCCGCTGGGCCAGGACGGTGAGCGCCCGGAGTTCCGGACGGTCTCGTGGATCTCGATGATGTTCGCGTGCGGCATGGGCATCGGCCTGATGTTCTACGGCGTCGCCGAGCCGCTCTACCACTACATCGCCCCGCCGCCGGCCACGGCCGACGCGCAGACGGCCGAGGCCATCGAGGCGGCGATGGCCACGTCCCTGTTTCACTGGACGCTGCACCCGTGGGCGATGTACGCGGTGGTGGGCATCGCCATCGCCTACGGCACCTTCCGTCTGGGCCGCAAGAACCTGCTCTCCGAGGCGTTCGTCTCGATCTTCGGGCGCAAGGCCGTGGACGGCGTGGGCGGGAAGATCATCAACATGCTCGCCATCTTCGCGACCGTGTTCGGCACCGCCGCGTCGCTCGGCCTGGGTGCCCTGCAGATCGGCAGCGGTCTGCAGTTCAACGGCGTCGTCGCCGAGGTGACCACCCCGATGCTGGTGGCCGTCATCGCGGTGCTGACGTTCTGCTTCGTGGCCTCGGCCGTCTCCGGCATCGCCCGCGGCATCCAGTTCCTCTCGAACACCAACATGGTGCTGGCCCTCATCATGGCGGTCATCATCTTCGTGGTGGGCCCCAGCGTCTTCATCCTCAACCTCATCCCCTCCTCGATCGGCTCCTACGCGCAGATGCTGCCGGAGATGTCCGCCCGCACGGAGGCTCTGGGCGACGACGAGAGCATGCGCGAGTGGCTCTCCGGGTGGACCATCTTCTACTGGGCCTGGTGGGTCTCCTGGACCCCCTTCGTGGGCATGTTCGTCGCCCGGATCAGCCGGGGCCGGACCATCCGCCAGTTCGTGGTGGGAGTCCTCGTGGTGCCGTCGCTGGTGTCCCTGCTGTGGTTCGCCGTCTTCGGCGGCACGGCCATCGACATCCAGCGCCGGGCCGACGCCACGCCGGACCCGGAGGACGGGATCGCCACCGTCGTGGACGGGGCCCCGACCATCTCCTTCGACAGCGCCATCTACGACATGTTCACCGGCCTGGACCTGCCGCAGGCCGTCACCGTCGGCCTCGCCGTGCTGGCCATGGTGCTCACCGGGATCTTCTTCGTCACGGGTGCCGACTCGGCGTCCATCGTGACCGGCTCGCTCAGCTCCCGCGGCAGCCTGGAGCCATCCCGCCCCGTCGTCATCTTCTGGGGTGTGCTCATGGGCAGCGTCGCCGCGGTGATGCTCCTGGCCGGCGGCGACGATCCAGCCGCCGCCCTGGGCGGTCTGCAACGGATGACGATCGTCTCCGCCCTGCCGTTCATCCTGGTGATGTTCCTCCTGTGCTTCGCGCTGGCCCGCGACCTCCGCCAGGATCCGATGTGGCTGCGCAAGCGCCTGTCCGACTCCGTGATGAACCGCGCGGTGCGCAACGCCGTCGACGAGTACGGGCACCAGAAGTTCACCCTGGTCACCCGGGAGAGCACGGATCCGAACACGGCCGAGTTCCAGGCCGTGGACGCCACGGCCGCCGGTCAGCCGATCTACGCCCAGGAGAACGGACAGATCCGGAAGAAGGGGGCGACACGCCCGTGACGGGCGGTGCGGG
>NZ_JBISWJ010000073.1:0-67062 GCF_044462225.1 Kocuria kalidii
GGCCTGGAGGCCCTCTCCATGCGCCGGCTGGGCGCCGAACTGGACCGGGACCCCATGGCCCTGTACCGCTACGCGAAGAACCGGGCGGACCTCCTCGACGGGATCACGGAACGGGTGCTGGACCAGCTCGTCATCCCCACCGACGGCGACGACTGGCAGGACCAGCTGCGCGCCACCGCCCACGACGTCCGCGCCCTGGCCCTGGCCCACCCGCACGTGGTGCCGCTGCTGGTCACCCGGCCGCTGTCCACCCCGCTGGGACTGCGCCCGCTGGGCACCCTGCGCCCCCTGGAGAACATCCTGGCCCTGCTCATCGACGCCGGATTCGCCCCGGCCGATGCCCTGCACGTCTACCGGGCCTACTACGGGTTCCTCTACGGCCACATCCTCAACGAGCTCCAGGAGATCGTCGTGGACGCGGAGGAGAACGAGGACCTGCTGCGCCTGGGCCTGCACCGGCTGCCCGCCCGTTCCTTCCCCCGGCTGCGGGCCCTGGCCCCGGAGCTGGCCGACTACGACGGCGCCGGCGAGCTCGATCAGGGCATCACCATCCTGCTGGGCGGCCTCGCCGCCCAGCTCCACCCCACCGCACCCAGCACCCCGAGCACGTCGACGCCCGACCCCGGCCCACAGGAGCTCTCATGACCACCACCGCCGCTGACCACACCGGGCGCCACCAGCACTCCACAGCCCACGAGCAGACCGCCCCCACCCTGGTAGCACCTGCCCTGACCGCACCCATGGCCCCCGCACCCATGGCCCCCGCACCCACAAGGACACCGGGCAGCCGCCTGGACGCCGCGGAGGACTTCCCGGAAGACCTGACCGCACTCGGCATGGCGGACCTGCAGGTGCTGCACTCCCGGATCACCCGCCAGCTCGACCACGACTACCTCACCGACCCGGCCGGACCCCATCCGGCCACCATGGACCGGAGCGTCGAGCTGGCCGCTGAGCTGGACGCCCGCGACACCGCATGAAAGCGCATGACCCCGCTCGAATCCTCACCGACAGGCCCACATGAACACCACCCACACCACAGACCCCACCGACACCACTGATCCGGCTATCCGCAGGTTCGACGCCATCTGTGTGATCTTCAATCCGCACAGCACCGGGAACGCCCCGGAACTGGCTGCGCAGCTGCGCGAACAACTGGCCCAAGGCCTGCCCTACAGCCCGGAGATCCGGATGCTGCCCACCGCCTACGCCGGGCACGCCGTGGACCTGGCCCGAGAGGCGGCCGGCACACCGAACGCCCTGGTGGTCTCGGTCAGCGGTGACGGGGGCTACCACGAGGTCGTCAACGGGGTCATGGCCGCCGGGACCACCGACGCCGTGTGCGCGGTGCTCCCCGCCGGCAACGCCAACGACCACCACCGCACGACCGCCCGCCAGCCCCTGGCGCAGGCCATCGCCGAAGGCCAGGTGCGGGACATGGACCTGCTCCGCCTCACCACCGAGAACCACCCGGGTGCCCAGGCCGTCCACGCCCACTCCTACATCGGTTTCGGGCTGACCCCGGTGGTGGCCATCGACATCGACAAGGGCAACAAAGGGGCCTGGAAGGAGGCGGTCTCGGTCGTGCGGACCTTCGCGCGCTTCCGGCCCTTCCGGATCGAGCACACCGACGGCACCCGGGCCGAGATCGACAGTCTCGTCTTCGCCAACATCGCCCAGATGGCCAAGTACGCCACCCTCAGTGAAGCCGAGGACCGTCCGGCCGACGGGAAGTTCGAGGTGATCCTCTCCCCGCACACCGCAAAGTGGAAGGTGCTGCTCAAGGCCGCCCGCGCGGCCACCACCGGGCTGGGAGATCAGCCCAGTGTGGCCCGCTACGAGTTCACCGCCCTCAAGCCGATGCCCTACCAGCTCGACGGCGAGGTCCGCTCCGTCCCGTCCCACACCACGGTGCGCATCGAATCCGCACCCTCGGCCCTGACCGTCATCGGCTGAGTCCCACCCCAAAGAGCCTGGCGGGACTGCTGCATTCGTCAGTGACAACCTGAGCTGGCTTGATGGCCGCCATTCCGCCATGTGCACAGCGGAGGGGACCGAGTTCGCGTTCCCTCCTTGCTCATGGCCCCATCAGCATCAGCTGTGCCGATCCTGAACTGGTGTTCCCGCCCAGAACGCAGGACGCCGGCTGAGCCACCCCGACCGCAAGACCGAGCTCATCAGGGGTCTCCTCGTGATGGCCGACCGAGGGTCAGCTGCTGTCGGTGGTGGTAGTAGTGCCGGGTGCCGTCGTGGTAGATCTCGGCCAGGCTCGTCCAGTCCCGGAAGTACGGGTCCCAGGACACGGGCACGTGCATCCCGCAGGCCAGTGCGGCCGCGGGCTCGGCCTCGAGCTGGGTCCGCAGGACGTCGAGGGTGCGGTCGAACCACCGGATCAACCGCGGACCGTGGCTCATGCGTGCGGCCCCGCGGTCGCTGTGGTAGTCGATGGTGTGGAAGGGCCGGGTGCCGGACGAGGGCCGGCGCAGATCCGCTGGCGTCGCTGTTGCCACGAGGGCGTGGAAGTCCGTCCGAGAACGGTCGAGCTCGTCGTGGATCTCTCCACGGGTGGGTGAGGTGCCGCTCATCGCGGTCATCCCCTCGTGCGGTGTGCTGGATCAGGACGGGCCACAGCTGGAGGAATCTGCCGCCGGGCTCAGATGAGGTCGATGACGTCGGCGATCGAGTCCAGGACTCGTCCGGGGCGGTACGGATACTTGGTGATGTCCGCGACCTGGGTGGACCCGCTCAGCACCAGGATCGTCTCGAGCCCGGCTTCGATGCCCGCGACGACGTCGGTGTCCATCCGGTCACCGATCATCACCGTGCTCTCGGAGTGGGCCTCGATCCGGTTCATCGCGCTGCGGAACATCATCGGGTTGGGCTTGCCGACGAAGTACGGGCGGGCCCCGGTGGCCCGGGTGATCAGAGCCGCAACCGCCCCGGTCGCCGGCAGCGGCCCCTCCGCTGAGGGCCCGGTGGCGTCAGGGTTGGTCGCGATGAAACGAGAGCCGGACTCGATCAGCCGGATCGCCCTGGTGATGGCCTCGAAGGAGTACGTCCGGGTCTCCCCCAGGACCACGTAGTCGGGGCTGACATCGGTGAGGGTGTAGCCCACGTCGTACAGCGCGGTGGTCAGACCCGCCTCACCGACCACGTACGCCGAGCCACCAGGGACCTGGTCGGCGAGGAACCCGGCGGTGGCCAGTGCCGAGGTCCAGATCGACTCCTCGGGCACGGTCAGGCCGCTCTCGGCCAGTCGGGCGGTTAGGTCTCGGGGGGTGTAGATCGAGTTGTTGGTCAGCACCAGGAACCGGCGTTCCTGGTCGACGAGGCGCTGCAGGAAGTCCGCAGCACCCGGCAGGGCCTGCTCCTCATGGACGAGCACACCGTCCATGTCCGTCAACCAGCACTCCGGGCGGGAACGGTCCATCACGACACCTCCTGAAATGCGTTCTCGGCTGTCACCGATGCTACTGCCAGCACCTCATGCCCTCCCGGTGTTCCCTGCGGGCACCTGATGCATCACGAGCCTTTGCCCATGACCGTCTCGGATCCGTCGGCTGAGGCGGCTCCCGGAGGCGCCGGTACAAGGTGGCCCGCGACATCCCCATGTCCCGGGCCACCTGGGTCGCCGGCTCCCCGGCCACGATGAGCCGCAGGGCCCTGCGGACCTGGGAGTCGGTGAAGGTGTGGTGTCGCCCCCCGAGGTCCTTGCCGGCGGCCCGGCGCGTGGCCACCGAGTCGGTGATCCGCTCCCGCTCGTTCTCCAGCTCCATCTGCGCCAGGGCGGCCATGACGGTGAAGACCATCGAGCCCATCGGGGCGGCGGTGTCCACGTCTCCCCCACCGAGGTTCAGCACCCGCAGCCCGGCACCTCTCCCCCGCAGCGCCTCGGCGAAGACCAGCATGTTCTGCGTCGACCGCCCCGGCCGGTCCAGCGTGGTGACGACCAAGGTGTCACCCTCCTCCCAGGCAGGCACCGCTCTGTCGAACTGCGGACGCGAGGCATGCGCTCCGGACACTCCACTGTCCACGTAGATGTCATCGCGCCGCAGACCGGCGGCCAGGAGGTCAGCCGTTTGACGGTCAGCGTCCTGCTGCCGCGTCGACACTCGGGCGGACCCGATCAGCCCCCCCATGCTCATCTGCCGGGTTGACGTGGTCGACGTGTCAGTTCAAACTGACACCATGGATCAGGAGCAGATGGCTGCCGCATTGGCCGCCGAGGACCCGGCCGAGGGATTGCGGGCCGTGCTGGCACTGCGCCGTCTGGCCGAACAGGTCGAGGCCGACCAGGTGATGCAGGCCCGCCTTCAGGGCTGGTCCTGGCAACAGATCGGGGACGCCCTGGGCATCACCCGTCAGTCCGTCCACGCCAAGTACGGCAGACGAGGAGTTCCGTGATGAGCACAGCAACAGACAGTCGCCGCGTCGGCATGGGTGCGGTCTACCTGGCCGCCAACACCGAGGCCCTGCGGCGAGGCGATCGCCGGGTGGGCACCGAGCACCTGGTGCTGGCCATGCTCACTGACCCGGACTCTCCGACGGCACGTGCCCTGGGCGTCGACCTGGCCACGGCACGCGAGACCCTGGCATCCCTGGATCGACAGGCCCTGGCGGCCATCGGCCTGTCCCTGCCGCCAGGACCACCCGTGCTCGCCGGCAACGAGAAGGACCGGGTGAAACTCACCCCGGCGGCCCGAGCGGTGTTCACGGGCCTGCGCACGCATGCCACCGGGCGTCGATTGGGCGTCCACCATGTCCTGCTCGGGCTGCTTCAGCTGCAAGCACCGGATCCGGCGGCGGTGCTGCTGGACCGGCTGAATGTGGATCGCTCAACCATTCGCCGCCGCCTCGAAGATCTGTGATGACCCGCCCCCCTGCTGGCCTCGGGGCGACCGCTTCGAGGCCACAACCGTTGAATCGGATCCTCCTGGGGTGCGGGGCGGCGGCGGGGCCGGTGTTCATCGCCACCTTTCTGGTCACCGGCGCCGTCCGAGCTGACTACGACCCGATGCGTCACCCGGTGAGCTCCCTGGCACTGGGCCCGGGCGGATGGGTGCAACAGGCCAGTTTCTGCCTCAACGGCATGATGTACCTGGCCTTCGCCGCCGGCCTGGTCCGCACCCAGGGTCGCCGCTGCGCGCCTCTCACCGGGATCCTGCTGGTCGCCGCCGCGGGGGCCGGGCAGATCGGCGCGGGGATCTTCATCACCGACCCCGTCAGCGGCTACCCGCCGGGCACTGCCCACGTCCTGTCCGGATACAGCGGCCCCGAAGCCCTGATGCACGATGTCGCCGCGGTCCCCGTCTTCCTGGGCATCCCCGCCGCAGCCCTGATCTGGGCGCGCGCCTCTGCGCGCCACCGATGCCACTGCTGGGCGCTGTACTCCGGCGCCACCGCCGTGATCATGCTCGCCGGTCTCGCCCTGACCAGTGCTGCCTTTGCTCAGGCGCCGGCACTCGCCCCGGTCGGGGGACTCCTCCAGCGGCTCACGGTCGGCACCGGAATGACCTGGCTGAGCGCACTTGCCATCCGGTACCGGATCGCGACCGGCACCTCCACCGGCTGATGACGCTCGCTCCCCAGCACGTCACGGACGTCTCACGAGCGAGGTGTCTCACAAGGCTCTGGGCGGTTTCAGGGGATCCGTGCAAGCCCGACCGACACCTCGTAGGCACCGGAGGGACATACGTGCCGACCGCTGCGCACCTTGAGACCGATCTCGTCCAGATCGGCCCCGACGACCAGCCGGCCGCTGTACCCCTGCTGAGCCACCTGCCACTTCTCGAGCGGCCAGCTGCCGGGGACGACGTGGTTGAGCACCGGCGTCGGAACGCCGGCCTCCTCCGCGATGACGCCGACCTCTTCGACGGGGGTGTGGGACTTGATGAGGTGCTGGAACGCGGCCTCGTCCTCAGGACTGCGGGGCTCCGGGTAGCGCTGGGCCGCCCACTCGGTGGCGATCACCTCGTGCACCAGCACATCGGCTCCCCGTGCCATCCGAGTGCCCGGAGTGGGATTGTCCGGGGCCGTGACGGGCGGCATCGGGTGGGCACCGGTCTTCGGCGGCAGGACCCCGCGGTTGCCCGGCCCCCACACCGGGACCGGGCGGTCCGCGGCTACCAGACCGTTGTCGGCGCCCAGGCTGAGGATGTTCGACAGGTCCTTGATGTGGTCCGAGTGCAGATGGGTGAGGAAGACGGCCCGCAGATCACTCAGCGCGGCCCGGGCCTGCCAGTTCCCCAGCTTGGCATCCATCAGCCGGAACCCGACGCCCTCGCCGGTGTCGACCAGGTAGTAGCGGTCACCGACGACCAGTGCGCTGGCGATACCTCGGCCCTGCGGCTCGGTGGTGCCCCAGCCCGGACCGCCGCTGGTGCCCAGAACAACCACCTTGGTCCGCGCGTCGGAGCGCAACGGCGCCGCAACCCCGCTCGCTGAGGCAGCACCGGCCGGCGTCAGCAGAGGAACAGCCCCGGCCGCGGCGAGACCGCCGAGCACCGTGCGCCGCGACAGGGGAGGGTTGCGGGAGGACATCGTGGGCTCCTGGGGACAGGCCGTGACGAGACGCACTGCACACTGGTCTGCAGACCGTTCGCCCATCAGACGGGAGGCAAGGCCCAGCAGGCGGGAGGCAAGGCCCAACATCCGCCGAGGCCTCCTCCCGGGACGCCGGTGGCACGCGTCCCGAGTGCAGCGACACGCTGGCGGGTGGAATAGGCACCGGAACGTGCCGGTTGCCGTCACTGGAAGACGACAGGCCCCGGCTTCCGGGGCGATCGATCCTGAGAAGGAGCACCATGCAGGCAGTGTTCTACGACACGTACGGCGATCCCGACGTTCTCCAGTACGGCGAACGGCCCGACCCGAAGGTGGGTCCGGACTCCGTGCTCGTCGACGTGCGGGCATCGTCGGTCAACCCGGTCGACTGGAAGATCACCGCCGGTTACCTCGACGCCGTCCTGCCCACCAACTTCCCGGTGATTCCGGGATGGGACGTGGCCGGCGTCGTCGTGGAGCCGGGTCCCTCGGTGACCGAGTTCCAGGCCGGCGACGAGGTGATCGGCTACGTCCGCATGGACACCGTGGGGCTGGGCACCTTCGCCGAGCAGGTCGCCGCTCCGGTGCGGGCCCTCGCCCGGAAACCGCGCAACGTGTCCTGGGCCGAGGCAGCCACCATCCCGCTCGTGGGGCTCACGGCCTACCAGTCACTGGAGGCGGTCGGCGTGACCGAGGGCGACACCGTCCTCGTGCACAACGGAGCCGGCGGCGTGGGCACCTACGCCATCCAGATCGCCAGGGCCTGGGGGGCCCGCGTCCTGGCGACCGCGTCCGAGAAGAACCACGAGCTCCTGCGCTCACTCGGCGCCGAGCCGCTGACCTACGGCGCGGGGATCGCCGAGCGCATCGCCGAGGCTGCGCCCGAGGGGCTCGATGCCGTCGTCGACTTCGTCGGAGGCGAGGACTGGGTGGCATCCCTCGAGCACCTGAAGACCCTCGGGCGGGTGGCCTCCGTGGCCGACGCCGAGGTGAAGGAGAAGGGCGGCCGCTACATCTTCGTCCGCCCGAACCCTGCCGACCTGCTGGCGCTCACCGAACTCGTCGAAGCCGGGAGCGTGAAGCCCGTTCTCGCCGAGACCTTCCCGCTGGAGCGTGCGGCCGACGCCTTCCGCAGCAGCATCGACGGACACGTGCGCGGCAAGATCGCCATCACCATCGGGGACCAGAGCCAGTAGGACCCTGCACCGGGCCGGGCACCGGCCACTGATCCCGGTGCCGGGCCCGAACGCTCGCCACAACGGGTCTCGAGGAGTGGGAGTGCTGGTGCATTCCCACTCCTCGGCCTTACGGCAGCGCAAGAATGCGGACGGTGGGCCCCTGCGCTGCGACGCAGCGGGCGGACGCCACCGCATCGAGGCTCCCCGCCCGCGTCGCGGCACGGACCCCGGGCGTCGTGGGGCGGGGTCTACAGACCCTCGTGCGCCATGTTCGCGAACCGGGAGTAGTGGCCCTGGAACGCCACCACGATCGTCTTGGTGGGTCCGTTGCGGTGCTTCGCCACGATCACGTCGGCCTCGCCGGCGCGCGGCGACTCCTTGTCGTACACGTCGTCGCGGTGCAACAGGATCACCATGTCCGCATCCTGCTCGATCGATCCACTCTCGCGAAGGTCCGAGACCATCGGCTTCTTGTCCTGACGCTGCTCCGAGCCACGGTTCAGCTGCGACAGCGCGATGACCGGGACCTCCAGCTCCTTGGCCAGCAGCTTGAGGGCACGGGAGAACTCCGAGACCTCCTGCTGGCGCGACTCGACCTTCTTGCCCGAGCTCATCAGCTGGAGGTAGTCGAGCACCACGAGCTTGAGGTCGTGCTTCTGCTTGAGCCGGCGGCACTTCGCCCGGATCTCCATCAGGGACATGTTCGGGGAGTCGTCGATGAACAGCGGGGCGGAGTCCATCTTGCCCATCGTGGTGGCGATCTTGGCCCACTGCTCGTCCTGCAGCCGGCCCTTGCGCAGGTCCTGCATGTTCAGCGTGGCCTCGGCCGAGAGCAGGCGCATGGCGATCTCGTTGCGGCTCATCTCGAGCGAGAAGATCACCGTGGTCTGGTTGTGCTTGATCGCCGCGGAGCGGGCGACGTCGAGGGCCAGGGTCGAGTTGTGCGTGGGGATGAACGTCCGGCCGGCCAGGTACAGGTGCGACGGGTGGTCGATCTCGATGCACCGCACAGGCACCGACTCGATCGGCTCGATCGTCACGATTCGTCGTCGCCCTCCGGCCACGTAGGCAGCGTCAGGGCGGTCGAGGGCGGGAGCGTTGACGACGACGTGCTGCTCTCCCACCAGCATGGAGGCCAGGATCTCCTCGGTGGTCCGCACCGAGGAGGAGTCGTCGGTGGAGGTCAGCCACTGGTGCTGCTCGTCCGCGACGATCTCCGAACCGTCGTCGAAGCCCACCCGGTAGCAGGGCCGGTCGGTCATGACCTCGGTGGCGGCGACCACGCGGGACGGCGTGCCGTCCGCGGCGATGACCTCGTGCCCCACCTGGACGTCACCCATGGTCGTCCACCCCGTGGGAGTCGGGATCGCGGTGTCCAGGGCGAGCGCCTTGCCCATCGCCGGCCGGGCCGCGATGACGATCATCTGGCCGCCCTGGAAGCCCTGGGTCAGCTCGTCGAGCTCGATGAAGCCGGTCGGCACGCCGCGCATGCCCTCGCCGCGGGAGCCGGCGGCCTCGATCTCGTCGACCGTGGACTCGATGACCTCCTTGAGCACCGTGTAGTCCTCGGAGGAGCGGCGCTCGGCCACCTGGTAGATCTCGGCCTGGGCGGCGTTGACGATGTCGTCGACCTCGCCGTCGGAGCTGTAGCCCAGCTGCACGATCTTGGTGCCGGCCTCCACCAGCCGGCGCAGCACGCCGCGCTCGCGCACGATCTCGGCGTAGAAGCCCGCGTTGGCCGCCGTGGGAACGGAGGAGATGAGGGTGTGCAGATACGCGGGGCCGCCGACGCGCTCGATCTCGCCGCGCTTGGTCAGCTCGTCCGCCACCGTGATCGCGTCGGCGGGCTCACCGCGCCCGTACAGGGAGATCACGGCCTCGTAGATGGACTCGTGGGCGGGCTTGTAGAAGTCGACGCCGCGCAGGACCTCCACGACGTCCGCGATCGCGTCCTTGGACAGCATCATCCCGCCGAGCACGGACTGCTCCGCGACGTTGTCCTGCGGCGGGGTCCGGCCGTACTCCCGATCGCTCCCGGACGAATGCTCCGACACGTGCACACCTCTCCCCAGCGACCGCGCGGGGGCACGGACGCACGACGACGACGCCGCCCCGGCCTGTCGGGCAGCCTCCCCATTCTCGCACCGACCGCGGACACCGGTTGCCGCCCGGGCCGGTCCGTGGACACCATGGACCATGACGCTCAGCACAGACCTCAGCGGTCCCTGTTCCTGGGACCTCCGGACCACCCGGGCGGAGCTGGCGGCGGGTCGGATCACGCACGCGGAGCACGTCGACGCCCTGCTGGAGCGCCTGCCCACGGCCGAGCGTCTGGGCGCGGTGATCAGCGCGGACCCGGAGCTGCTGCGGGCCTTCGCCCACGCGCTGGACCGCCGGGAGACGCGGGGCCCGCTGGCCGGGATCCCGCTGGCGGTCAAGGACATCGTGGACGTCGCCGGGTTCCCCACCACCGGTGGGACGCGGGCGCTCGAGCACGACACGGTGGTCCGGGACGCCGCCGCGGTGGCCCGTCTGCGGGAGGCCGGGGCACTGCTCGCCCTGAAGACCAACCTGCACGAGCTGTCCTTCGGCATCACCTCCAACAACGGCTCGTACGGCCCGGTGCGCCACCCCGCGGACCCGGCGCTGAGTCCCGGCGGCAGCAGCGGGGGCTCCGCGGTGGCCGTGGCGGTGGGCCTGGTCCCGGCGGCGGTCGCCGCGGACACGGGCGGCTCCGCGCGCATCCCCGCCGCCCTGTGCGGGGTCGTGGGGTTCCGG
Source organism: Kocuria kalidii (assembly GCF_044462225.1). Lineage (NCBI taxonomy): Bacteria > Bacillati > Actinomycetota > Actinomycetes > Micrococcales > Micrococcaceae > Kocuria > Kocuria kalidii. The sequence continues at coordinate 10,500 of NZ_JBISWJ010000073.1, forward strand.
CCCACGCTGGGCCGCTATCCGTCACGGGGCGTCCTGCCGATCGCCCACTCGCGGGACACGCTCGGCCCCATGGCCCGGACCGTGGACGACGTCGTGCTGCTGGACGCCCTGCTCGCCGGGGAGCACCCGCTCGGCGTGCCCGGCGCGCGGCACGTGGAGTTCGACGACGAGGGCCCCGGCCCGCTGCACGGCGTCCGGCTGGGTGTGCCCGAGCTGTTCCTCGAGGACCTGGAGCCGGGCGTGGACACGGTCTTCGGCGCGGCCCTGCGAGCGCTGGAGGCGGCCGGTGCGGAGCTCGTGGGCGTCGACCTCCGGCCGGCCCGCGAGCTGGCCGCCACGGCCGGCATGACGATCGCCCTGCACGAGTTCCTCCCCGACCTGCAGGCGTACCTGGAGGAGCGCGGCACGGGGCGCACGCTCGACGAGGTGGAGGACGGGCTCGGCAGTCCCGACGTGCGGCGGATCTGGGAGCTGGCGCAGGTGTTCCGGGCCGCCGACGACGAGTACCGCGCGGCCCAGGAGGAGCGCCGGCTCGCCCTGCGGCTGTACACCGGGGCGGTCCGGGCCCAGGGAGTCGCGGCGCTGGTGCAGCCGACGTGCCCGCTGACCGCCCGTCCCCTCGGCGACGACGAGACCGTGGAGCTCAACGGCCGCCGCGTGCCCACGTTCGACACCTTCACCCGGCACTCCGACCTCGCCGGGATCATCGGCACGCCCGGGATCAGCATCCCCGCCGGACGCACCGCGGAGGGTCTGCCCGTGGGTCTGGAGCTGGCGGCGGGACCGGGCGACGACGCCGTGCTGCTGGACCTGGCGCGCACCGTGGAGGCGCTGCTGCGCGACCGGTGACGTCCCGCGCCGCTCTTCCGGGGACAGCCCAACAATTCAGTCCGACAACCATTGACGAACACAACGGTTGGTTCTACGGTGAGGACACCGCTGTGCGTGAGGCACGTCACACCGGAGGCGCCGGCGCCGGGCGCCGGCAGGACCGACCCGAGGAAGAGGACCACCATGAAGCACCCGTTCGCCAGAGCAGCCGCCGCCGGAACCGTCCTGATGTTCGCCCTGACCGCCTGCGGTGGCGAGGAGACCCCCGCCGGGGGCGGCGGGGGCGGCGAGGAGCTGCAGCCCCTCACCATCGGCGTCATCCCCATCGCCCCGTCCGCGCCCGTGCAGCTGGCCCTCGACGAGGGCATCTTCGAGGAGCACGGCCTGGACGTCACGCTCGAGACCGCCCAGGGCGGCGCGGCCATGCTCCCGGCCGTCTCGGGCGGGTCCATGGACGTCGGCGTGGGCAACCCCCTCTCGGTCATCCTCGCCAAGGACCAGGGTCTCGACATGACGATCCTCAGCGGCTTCAGCAGCTCGATGCCCGAGGGCGAGGACATCACGGGTGTCGCCGCCAACCAGGACGCGGGCATCGAGTCCTGGGCCGACCTCGCCGGCAAGCGCGTCGCGGTGAACACCATCAACGGCCAGGGTGACCTGACCATCAAGGAGGCCGTGAGCCAGGACGGGGGCAACCCCGACGAGGTGAACTTCGTGGAGATGCCCTTCCAGGACATGCCGGCCCAGCTGGAGCGCGGGGAGATCGACGCCGCCTGGGTCCCGGAGCCGTTCCTGACCCAGCTGATCAACGGCGAGCAGACCGAGCTGGTCGGCTACAACTACCAGTACACGGTCCCGGGCCTCGACACCATGGTGACCTTCAGCAGCGCGACGTTCGCCGAGGAGAACCCGGAGGTCCTCGAGAACTACGACGCCGCGATGGAGGAGGCCCTCCAGTTCGCGCAGGAGAACCCCGACCGCGTGCGCGAGACGATCGTGAGCTTCCTCAACATGCCGGAGGAGGTCGCCGCCGACCTCCGGCTCGAGGAGTTCGACGCGGAGGTCGACCGCGACGAGATCGAGACGCTCGCCGAGCTGATGCTGAAGTACGACGTGATCGAGAACGAGGCCGACCTGGACGAGATCATCCAGGCGGACTAGGCCTCCGGGCCCGGCCGCGCCGGCGGGAACTCGTCGGCGCGGTCGATGGCCTCCTCGGTCATCCGCCGCCCCAGCTCGACGAGCTCCCCGGCGCGGTGGAAGTCCAGCAGCCGCCCCGCGCGCTTCGGCACGGTGACGAGCAGGTCCGGCGGATAGCCGGCCAGGCGGTAGCGCAGCACCATGGACTGCAGCACCTCGAGGGAGAGCTGCATGACGTCCAGCGTGCGCAGCCCGACCGGCAGGGCACCGAACACGTCCTCGGCGACCTCCTCCACCCCGGTTCCCGCGGCATCCTCGAGGGCGTCCGCCGGAGCCGCCCCGACCGGGCGCGGGAGCCGGAGCGGGACACTGCGGGCGCGCGTCTCCGCGACGCGCTCCAGGACGTTGCGCGTCAGCTCCCGGTCCAGGAGCTGGGAGGCGCCGCGCCGGAACCGCTCGGACCACTCCTCGGCGGGACGCACGGCGGCCGTCTCGTGGGCGGGCACCCGCCCCTCGCCGGACTGCAGCCCACCGGACAGGGAGATCGCCACGGTCACGTCCGCGCGGGTGGCGACGGTCGCGGCGATGGGCACAGGGTTCATGATCCCGCCGTCCGCGAGGAGCCGGCCGTTGAGCATGACCGGGGTGATGATGCTGGGCAGGGCGATCGACGCGCGCACGGCCACGTCCACCGGGCCCTCCTGGAACCAGACCTCCTTGCGGGCGAGCAGGTCCGTGGCCACGGCGGTGAAGGGGATGGGCAGGTCCTCGATGAGCGCGCCGTCGAGCAGCTCGCGCACCTTGGCCATGATCTTCGCCGCACGGATCGCCCCGGGCGCCGAGGGGGACGGGTCCAGCAGCCGGAGCACGTCGCGCTGGTTCAGCCCCTCCACCCACTGCGCGTACGCCTCCAGCTGACCGGCGGCGTGCAGCCCGCCCACGAGCGCCCCCATGGAGCTGCCCGCGACGGTGACGATCTCGTAGCCCCGCTCCTCCAGGACCTGGATGGCGCCGATGTGCGCGTAGCCGCGGGCGCCGCCGCTGCCCAGCGCCAGTGCCACGCGAGTGCGTGCGGACATCCGACGTTCCTTTCGCGCAGAGCCCGGCCACCGGGCCGGCAGGTCCTCCGAGCCTAGCCCGCCGTCCGCGCCCCGATGCGCACGGAGCCGGAGCACACTACCAGGGAGGAAAGTTTTCCACCCTGTGGACAACCCGTGGAAAACGCCGGGGACGGCTGTGCACAGGTTGGGGGCAACCCTGTGGAAAGTTATGCACAGGCAGAGGCCAATGTGCCTCTGACCTGGAGGAACCTTGGTGCACACCCTGTGCAGGGCGGGTCCGGAGGACGCCGGTGCCGTCCACAGCACCGGCGTGTCGACCGCCGGTTCCGGTGCAGGTCGGCGCCCCTCCCGGGGAGCGCACGACACGCCGCAGGGCACCCTGGGGAGCCCTGCGCGGGGAGCCCGGCGGAGGGATCACGCCACCGACGTGATCAGCGCCAGCCACAGCAGCGGGTGGCAGAGCACGGACAGGAGCAGCAGCACCAGGAAGCGGACCCGGGCGGACGCGAAGCCGATCGCCCCCGCGAGGGCCACGACCGCCGTCACGGTCGCCCCCACGGCCGCCGCGACGAACCCGAGCACGAAGAACGCCATGGAGGTCTCGGGCCCTCCGGAGTTCCCGCCCAGGAACGCCACGACAAAAGCCAGTACGGTGAAGAGCAGGCACCCCACGCCGAACCAGTACAGGGCGGACGGAGTGACGCGGGAGATCAGGGACGGCATGCACCCATTGTCACCCGGGCAGTCCGACGGCACCGCCGCACCGCCCCGCGCAGTCCCTGGAACGCCCGACCCGCCGAGGAGATCCCCGTGGACGACGACCAGAGCATGTGGGAGGACCGGTACGCCTCCGGCGCGCCCTCCCCCGACGGCCCCCTGCCCCACCCCGAGGTCGCGGCCCTCCTGGACCGGGCGGCCGGGGAGCGCGCGGGCGGTCCACCGACCGCCCTCGACCTCGGCGCGGGCTCCGGCCGTCACACCCTGGCCCTGGCGAGCGCCGGCTACGACCCCACGGCCGTGGACTTCTCCCCCAGCGCCGTGCGGACCATCAACGACGCCCTGGCGGAGCACGATCTGCCGGGGCGCGCCCTGATCGCGGACCTGCGGACCTGGGCCCCCGAGCAGGAGCAGCGCTCCGGACCCGACGTGGTGCCCCCGCGGTTCGACCTGATCGTCGCCGCGTACGTCCAGGTCGACCTCTCCCTGCTGCGCCGTGCCGCGGAGTGGCTGGTCCCCGGGGGCCGGCTGCTGTGGATCACGCACGCACCCGCCAGCGTCGTCGGGCCGCCACCGACCGTGCCCCGGCCGACCGTGCAGGAGACCGTCGCCGTGCTCGAGGGCAAGGGCCTGGACCTGCTGCGCGCCGAGCAGGTGCGCACCGGCGAGACCGCGCTCGACGTCGTCGTCGAGGCCGTCCGTCCCCGCTGACCGTCCCCGCTGACCGTCCCCGCTGACCGGACCCGTGGGCCCCGGGGGCGCGCGGCGGAGGCCGGGAACGCGGGAAGGGCCCCCGCGGCGCACCGCGGGGGCCCTTCCTCGTGTACTGCGAGACCGATCAGGCGGGGACGACCTCGAACTCGACGTTCGCGTTGACGTCCTCGTGCAGGCGCACGGAGGCCTGGTACACACCGGTGGTCTTGATGTGCTGGTTCAGCTCGACCTTGCGCTTGTCCACGGCGCCGAGGCCGGCGGCCTCGACGGCCTTGGCGACGTCCTCGGCCTTGACGGTGCCGAAGAGACGGCCCTCGGAGCCGGCCTTGACCGGGATGGTCACGGTGGCCGAGGTCAGCTTCTGCGCCAGGGCCTGGGCGTCCTCGAGCGAGGCGACCTCGCGCGCGGCACGGGCGGCCTTGATGCTCTCGATCTGCTTCTCGCCGCCGCGAGACCACGGGGTCGCGAAGCCGCGCGGGAAGAGGTAGTTGCGGGCGTACCCGTTCTTGACCTCGACCACGTCACCGGCAGCGCCGAGACCCGTGACCTCGGTCGTCAGGATGATCTTTGCCATGAGTGTCTGTCCTCTCTGATCAGCGGCCGGGGCCGGAGTAGGGCAGCAGCGCGACCTCGCGGGCGTTCTTGATCGCCAGGGCGATCTTGCGCTGCTCCTGCACGGTCACACCGGTGACGCGGCGGGCGCGGATCTTGCCGCGATCGGAGATGAACTTGCGCAGCAGCGCAACGTCCTTGTAGTCGATCTCAGTGACTTTGGCAGCCTTGAGCGGGTTCTGCTTTGGTTTGGGCTTACGGAGTTCAGCCTTGGCCATCGTGGTGCTCCTTGTTGTTCGAGTGGAGCCCGCGGCTTGTCACCGCGGGATGGGGTGGATGGGAATGGTGCGGAAGGTCTAGAAGGGCGGCTCGTCGTCCTGGCCGCTGCCCCAGTCGTAGTTCCCGCCGGAGGACTGGCTCCAGGGATCGCCCTGGGGCGCGGCCTGCGGCGCGGACTGGCGCCCGCCGCCGGAGCGGCCGCCCTGGCCGAAGCCGCCGCCGCCCTGCTGGCCGCCGCCGCCGAAGCCGGAGTCGCCCCCGAATCCGCCGCCGGCCGGGGCAGCGGCGCCGAAGCCGCCACCCTGCTGGCCGCCGCCGCCGCCGCCGAAGCCGCCACCGCCCTGCCCGCCGGAGCGGGCGTTGCGGTTGACCTTCGCCGACGCGTAGCGCAGCGAGGGACCGACCTCATCGACGTCGAGCTCGGTGACGGTGCGACGCTCGCCTTCCTTGGTCTCGTAGGACCGCGACTTGAGCCGACCCTGGACGATGACGCGCATGCCCTTCTGCAGGGACTCCGCCACGTTCTCGGCCGCCTCGCGCCACACAGAGCAGCGCAGGAACAGGGTCTCCCCGTCCTTCCACTCGTTGGACTGGCGGTCGAAGGTGCGGGGCGTGGACGCAACGGTGAAGTTGGCCACGGCCGCACCCGACGGGGTGAAGCGCAGCTCGGGGTCGGCGGTCAGGTTGCCGATTACGGTGATGACGGTGTCACCAGCCATGTGGACCTCCCGGGTCGAGGATTGTCGCGGTCGTGCGGGACGTGCTGGGATCTCTGGAAGCATCTCACCGAAGGCCCCTTCACGGGCACCCTCGGCGATCGGTCCGTGAGGTCCCTACTCGGCCGAGATCTTCTGCTCTTCCGGGCGGATGATCTTGGTGCGCATGATGGCCTCGTTGAGGTTCAGGACGCGGTCGAGCTCCTGGGTGGTCTGCGGGGTCGCGGTGAAGCGGACCACCGCGTAGATGCCCTCGGTCTTCTTCTGGATCTCGTAGGCGAGGCGACGACGGCCCCAGATGTCGACGTTGTCGACGGTCCCGTTGTCCTTGGTGACGACATCGAGGAACTTCTTGAGAGTCGGCTCCACGGCACGATCCTCGACCTCGGGGTTGATGATCACCATCAGTTCGTACTCACGCATGTTCGAACCCACCTCCTTCGGGCTGAGCGGCTGCGGTCCTTCCGCAGCAGGAGGTTCTTGTAGCGTCGTCCGCGCGCCGGCGCCGCACGTCGGGCGGCGGGCACACAGACCTCCCAACACTACTACACCCGGGCGGGCGGGCGGAACGGCGTGCTCCGGTACCGGACTCAGTACCGGTAGGCGCTGCGCGCGATGGTGGCATTCACGTACGCCGTCCGGAACGGCATGGTGACAATGTCCAGCAGCATCAGGAACGCCCACGGGATGAGGAACAGGATCCCGACGCCGATCCCCGCCAGGGTCCAGCCGAGGCCGCCGAGGAACAGGTAGATCAGGCCCCAGATCGGCTGGCGCAGGTAGAACTTGTGGATGCCCAGCCAGCCGAGGAAGAACCACAGGACGTAGGCGAGGACCACGGACTTCCCGCCCACCACGTTCACCACGGGCGGTCCGGCGGGGGCCCCGCGGCCGCCCCCGGACGGCTGCCCGTAGGGTGCTCGGGCGTACCCGGCGCGGCCGGGGTCGTTGTTCAGCGGGACGGGGCGGTAGTACTCGGGCTCGGGAGCCACGCGGGTCCTTTCACGGCGGGCGGATGTCGGGAGTCGTCCGGGCGGACGGTCCCACCGGTTCAACGACACGTCGCGGAGCACTATTCCGGGCCGCGGACCGTCGCCGGGTCCCGGACCGCCGGGCCGGCTCCTCCCGGGAGCCGCTCGCCGCCGGGTTGCCGGGCTGCCCGGGCCCCGGGGACGGCACGAGGACGATTCCCATTAGGTTACGCTTTTCTTGTCAAATGATCGCCGTGCGGTCCTCCGACCGCCGCACCCTCAGGAAGAGGCCTCGATGCGTCGTCGTTCCCTGTACGCCACCACCGGCATCCTGACCGCGCTGACGGCGGTGGTCACGGGCTGCGGCACGCTCGGTCTGGGCGAGCAGCCCGCCGACCTGCAGATCTACTCGGCGCGGCACTACGACCTCGAGGGCGCGTTCGGCGAGTTCACCGACGAGACCGGCATCAGCGTCGAGTTCATCACGGGCGACGACGCCGAGCTCCTCGAGCGGCTCAAGGCGGAGGGCGAGGACAGCCCGGCGGACGTGTTCATGACCGTGGACGCGGGCAACCTCTGGAACGCCGCCCGGCAGGACGAGCTGGCCGCGCTGGACTCCGCGGCCCTCGACGAGGCGGTCCCCGAGGACCTGCGCGACCCCCAGGGCCGGTGGTACGGGCTGGCGATGCGCGCACGCACCGTGACCTACAACCCCGACAACGTGGACACCGCGGAGTTCGACACCGAGGAGACCTACGCGGGGCTGGCCGACCCGAAGTGGCAGGGCCGGCTGTGCATGCGGGACGCCACCTCGGCCTACACCCAGTCCCTCGTGGCGAGCCTGATCGACCTGCACGGCCGGGAGCGGGCCCTCGAGATCGTCGAGGGGTGGGTGGACAACGACGTGCAGATCATGAGCAACGACATCCTGCTCCTCGAGGCCATCGACGCCGGGACGTGCGACGTGGGGATCAACAACCACTACTACCTCGCGCGGACCCTCGAGGAGAACCCCGACCTGGGCGTCGACCTCTTCTGGGCCAGCCAGGACGGCGCCGGCACGCACGTGAACATCTCCGGGGCCGGCGTGGTCGAGGGCTCCGACAACGCCGAGGACGCCCAGAGGCTCATCGAGTGGCTCGCGACCGACGGGCAGAACGCGTTCGTGGACGCCAACCACGAGTTCCCGGTCAACCCCGCGGTGGAGCCCGCGCCCACGATCGCGGCCTTCGGCGAGTTCGAGCGCATGCCCCTGAACGCCGAGGCCTACGGGGACCTCAACGCGGAGGCCGTCGACCTGCTGGCCGAAGCCGGATACCAGTGACCGAACCCGCCGTCCTCGCGGACACGAGGACACCGGCCCGCCGACCACGCCGGGCGCCCGGCTCCGGGCGCCCGGCGTGGTCGGTGCTCGTCGTCCTCGTGGCCGTGGTGGTGGCCACCCCGGTCCTGGCGGTGGTCGTGGACGGCCTGGGCAGCCTGGGCACCACGACCCCGCCGCGCGGCCTGGGCCGGATGGTGCTCACCACGCTCCTGCTGATGCTGGGCGTGGGCGCGGGCACCCTCGTGGTGGGCGGCGGACTCGCGTGGCTCGTGACCGCCTTCCGCTTTCCCCTGCGGGACGTCCTGGTCTGGCTGCTGGTGCTGCCGCTGGCCATGCCGGCCTACATCCTCGGCTTCGTGTTCCTGTCCGTCTTCGACGTGGCCGGGCCGGTCCAGGGGGCCCTGCGCTCCGTCCTGGGGCCGGACGTGTGGGTGCCCGAGGTCCGCTCGCTGCCGGCCGCGGTGCTCGTGATGTCCCTGACGCTCTACCCGTACGTCTACCTCCTGGCGCGCTCCGCGCTGGTCGAGCAGACGACCGGGACCTACGACGCCGCGCGGACCCTGGGCGCCGGCCGGGGTCGCGCACTCCGGCGGGTCCTGGTCCCCCTGGCCCGGCCCTCCCTCGCGGCGGGACTGGCGCTCGTGATGATGGAGACGCTCACCGACTTCGCCACGGTGCAATACTTCAACGTGCAGACGGTCTCCGTGGGCGTCTACCTGGTGTGGAAGGGCACCTTCGACTTCCACTCCGCCACCCAGCTGGCCGTGCTCGTGCTGCTGTTCGCCGTGGCCGTGCTGACCGGCGAGCGGCTGCTCCGGGGACGGGCCCGGTTCCACCAGCGGGGCGGCCGCGGGCAGGGCCTGCAGCCGCGGCGGCTCACCGGCTGGCGCGCCTGGGGCGCCACGCTGCTGGCCCTCTCCGCCCTCTCCGCCGGGTTCATCGTGCCCGTGCTGCAGCTGCTCGTGTGGGCCGTCGGGGAGGCTCTCGGCAACCCCGACTCCCTCTCGGACCCGCGCTTCGCGCAGTACCTCGGCAACAGCCTCGTGGTCGCCGGGATCGCCGCCGTGGCCTGCGTGGCGCTCTCGCTCGCCGTCGCGCACGGGGTGCGGATGGGCGGCGGCCCGGTGGTCGCCTCCGCGGCGCAGCTCACGACCTTCGGCTACGCCGTGCCCGGTGCCGTGGTGGGCATCGGCGTCCTCATCGCCTTCGCGGGGCTGGACACCGCGCTCGAACGGGCCGGCGTGCCCGGGGGCACGGGGCTGCTGGTGACGGGCTCGGTGCTGGGCATCCTCTACGCCTACGTGATCCGCTTCCTCGCCCCGGCCTACCAGGCCGTGGACGCGAGTCTGGCCAAGATCTCCCCCGCCGTCACCTTCTCCGCGCAGAGCCTCGGGGCGTCCCCGCTGCGGGTCCTCACCCGGGTGCACCTGCCCATCGCCCGGCCGGGGGTCGCCACGGCCCTCGTCCTCGTGGTGATCGACGCCGTCAAGGAGCTTCCGATCGTGCTGCTCCTGCGCCCGTTCGGCTTCACCACGACCTCCGTGTGGGTCTACGAGCTGGCGCGCGAGAACTTCTGGGAGAAGGCGGCCCTGCCGGCGCTGGTGATCGTGGCGGCGGCGGTCGTGCCCGTGTTCGTCCTCGTCCGGCAGGCCCACCGAGCGGACCACCACGGAGAGGTGCCCCGATGACCGTGCGGACCACGAGCCCGCGGACCGCGTCCGGCGGCCGGGACACCGTGCCCGCCCTCGTCCTCGACGGGCTGGGCAAGCACTACGGGTCCTCCGTGGGCGTCAGCGGACTGGAGCTGACGGTCCCGCCCGGCGAGCTGGTGACGCTCATCGGCCCCTCCGGCTGCGGCAAGTCCACCACGCTGCGCCTCGTGGCGGGTCTCGAGCGGCCGGACGAGGGCACCATCCGCATCGCCGGGGACGTGGTGGCGGACCGGCGCCGGTTCCAGGAGCCCGAGCGGCGGCGGGTGGGACTGGTCTTCCAGGACCACGCCCTGTTCCCGCACCTGACCGTCGCGAAGAACGTGGCCTTCGGCCTGGACCGGCTCCCGCGCGCCGAGCGGCGGACCCGCGTGGGCGAGGTCCTCGAGCTCGTGCGGCTGGGACACCTCGCGCACCGCTATCCCCACGAGCTCTCCGGCGGCGAGCAGCAGCGCGTGGCGCTGGCCCGGGCGCTGGCCCCCCGCCCCGCCGTGGTGCTCCTCGACGAGCCGTTCTCGAGTCTCGACGAGTCGCTGCGCGCACAGGTGCGCCGGGACACCGTGGCCACGCTGCGCGAGACCGGCACCACCGCGGTGCTGGTCACCCACGACCAGACCGAGGCCCTGTCGGTGGGCCACCGCGTGGTGGTGATGCACGACGGGGTGATCGAGCAGGCCGACACCCCGGAGCAGGTCTTCGAGCACCCCGCCACCCGGTTCGTGGCCTCCTTCATGGGGGACGCGGACTTCCTGCCCGCACGCGTCCACCGTGCCCTGCTCACCTGCGAGATCGGCATCGTCTCCACCGTGCCGGGGTGGGCGGACAGCGACGTCGACGTCGACGTCGTCCTGCGGCCCCACGAGGTGGCGCTGAAACCGGACCCGGGCTCCCCCGTGCGGGTCAGCGCGGTCGAGTACCACGGCGCGTTCGTGCTGCACCACGTCCGGCTCGCCTCCGGGCGCACGCTGCGCTCCTGGCAGCCCCACAGCGTGCGCCACCCGGTGGGGACCCCGGTGTCGGTCACGGTCACGGCGGGGACCACCCCCACCCTGCTCGTCGACGACCGGGCCGTCACCGTCCCGCCGCTGCGGTCCCCCGACGGCACGACGAACCGGCGGTCCCGCATGTCGGACGAATTAGGTAAGACTTTCCTTCGCTAACGGTTTTCTCTAGCCTGGTGCACGTGACCACCCACCCTGACCTCGCCCGGGTCGCCTTCGCGGCCCGCCTCGCCCGCCACGGGGACCGGCCCGCCGTCCTCACGGACGGGCACGTCCTGAGCTACCGGGAACTGGCCGAGCGCGTCGACGACGTGGCCGCCCGCCTGGGCACGGAGCGCCGGTTGGCCGTGCTCGAGGCGTCCAACGACGTCGACTCGCTCGTGGCCTATCTCGCGGCGCTGACCGCGGGCCACCCGTTGCTGCTGGTCCCGGCGGACAAGCCGGCGGCCGTGGCGTCGCTCGTGGCCGCCTACGACCCGGACGTCGTGCTCCGGTCCGGGAACGGGACGCCCGTCGTCGACGAGCGGCGTCCCGGCACCCGGCACGAGCTGCACCCGGACCTGGCGCTGCTGCTGAGCACGTCCGGCTCGACGGGATCGCCCAAGCTCGTCCGCCTCTCGCACCGGAACCTGGACGCCAACGCCGAGTCGATCGCCGAGTACCTGGGGATCGGCCCCGACGACCGCGCCGCCACGACGCTGCCGATGTCCTACTGCTACGGGCTGTCGGTGCTCAACAGCCACCTGTCGCGCGGGGCGAGCCTGGTGCTGACGGACCTGTCCGTGGTCGACCCGTGCTTCTGGGAGCTGTTCCGGGACCGTGCGGCGACGTCCTTCGCGGCCGTGCCGTACACTTTCGACCTCCTCGAGCGCGTGGGCTTCGCCGAGATGGACCTGCCGCACCTGCGCTACGTCACCCAGGCGGGCGGGCGGCTCGCCCCGGACAAGGTCCGCCACTGGGCGCGGGTCGGCGAGCAGGCCGGCTGGGACCTGGTGGTCATGTACGGGGCGACGGAGGCCACCTCCCGGATGGCGTACCTGCCGCCGGAGCTGGCCGAGCGACGCGCGGGGACGATCGGGGTGCCGATCCCGGGCGGGGCGTTCCGCATCGACCCGGTGGACGGGATGGAGCACGGTGAGCTCGTCTACACCGGGCCCAACGTCATGCTCGGCTACGCCGAGCAGCCGGAGGACCTCGCAGCGGGGCGGACGGTCGAGGAGCTGCGCACCGGGGACCTCGCACGCCGCCACCCGGACGGGCTGTACGAGGTCGTGGGGCGGCGCAGCCGGTTCGTGAAGATCGTGGGTCTGCGCGTGGACCTCGGACAGGTCGAGCGGATCCTCTCCGACCTCGGGGTGACCGCGGCCGCCGCGGGCTCCGACGAGCGGCTGGTCGTGGCCGCCGAGGACGTGCAGGACACGTCCCTGCTCACCAAGCTCGTCGCCGAGAGCATCGGCCTGCCCCGCCCGGCCGTCGTGGTGCACGCGGTCGAGCAGCTGCCCCGCCTGGGCACCGGCAAGGTGGACTACCCCGCCGTCGCCGCCCTCGGTGCTCCCCCCGCCGTGGCACCGGCGCACGGGGCCCGGGCGGAGGGGCCCGAGGACGTGAAGCGGATCTACGCCGAGGTCCTCGACCGTCCCGACGTCGGCGACGACGACACGTTCGTCTCCCTCGAGGGGGACTCGCTGTCCTACGTGGCGGCCTCCGTGCGGCTGGAACAGGCCCTGGGGCAGCTCCCGCCGGACTGGCACCTCATGCCCGTCCGGGACCTGGCCCCCCGTCCCGTGCGGCGCGGACGGCGGCTCGTGTCGTTCCTGGAGACCAGCATCGTGCTCCGGGCCGTGGCCATCGTGTGCATCGTGACGACGCACGTGGAGATCTTCACGTTCCAGACCGCCCACGTGCTCTTCGCCGTGGCCGGCTACAACTTCGCCCGCTTCCAGCTCCACGGGAGCCGGCTCCCGCGCCTGCGGCGTCAGCTGCGCAGCCTCGGGCGGGTGGTCGTGCCGTCCGTGGCCTTCATCGCCGTGGCCCACCTGCTCACCGACGACTACACGCTCGCCAACGTCCTGCTGCTCAACGGCATCGTCGGACCCCAGGAGCTCACCTCCCAGTGGCACTTCTGGTTCGTCGAGATGCTCGTCTACGTCCTCGTGGCCGTGACGGCGCTCATGGCCCTGCCGTGGGCCGACCGCGCCGAGCGGCGCTTCCCGCTGGCCTTCCCGCTCGCGCTCCTCGCGATCGGACTGGTGAGCCGGTACGACATCGTGGACCCGGGACTGCCCAAGCCCGCGCCGGTCTTCTGGCTCTTCGCCCTGGGCTGGGCGACGGCCCGGGCGCGGACGACCCTGGAACGGTCCCTCGTCACCCTGCTGACCCTGCTGACCGTGCCGGGCTACTTCGACAGCACGGTCCGGGAGCTCACCGTGATCACCGGTGTCCTGCTGCTGCTGTGGGTGACGGCCCTGCCCGTTCCGGCCGGCCTGCGGCGCATCACGGGGTGGCTCGCCGCGGCCTCCCTGTACATCTATCTCACCCACTGGCTGGTCTACCCCGCTCTGGTGCCGGTCTCGCCCCTCCTCGCCGTGGTCGCCTCACTCGTCGCCGGCATCGCCTACTGGGTCCTGGTCGAGCGCGTCATGGTCGGGTTCCGGCGCACGCCGGAGCCGACGCCGGGGGGTCGGCCCGCGGCTACTGCGGACCCACGGTGATCTCCGCGCTCTGCCCCGTGGAGCGCACGGTGGCGCGGACGGGGAACTCGATCCTCTCCGTGACCGGCTCCCCGTCCTCCAGGTAGCTGAGCCGCGCCTCCGCGGGTCGGTACGGGTCCGCCGTCCAGCGCAGCGGGTCCTCCGGGTCCGGGACCAGGAGCAGGGACGGCCGCGAGACCAGCTGCCACTGCACCCCGGAGATCTCCGGGCCCGCGTCCCCGGGCGCCGGTGGTGCCGCGGCGGAGGATCCGAGCGGATCCTGCGGCTCCCCGTGGCGCCGGGACGAGGGGCACTCCTCCGGGGACAGCTCCTCCGACGCCATGCAGTCCTCGAGCCACTGCTCGATCCGGTCGTCGACCTCCTGCCACATCCGCGGCGAGGGCTCGATCCGCAGCGAGGCCGTGACCGGTCGGGGATCCCGGAACGCCACGGTGACCGGCTCCAGCGGCGGATCCGTCACGTAGTAGGAGTCGCCCGGCAGCCCGATCGCGTAGTCCCCCGGCAGGGCCTCGAAGCGCCACGCGCCGCCGGGTCCCCGGGGGTCGGGCACCCGTTCGTCCTCGTCGGGGCGGACGCTCTCCCCGTTCACCGAGAGCTCGTCGAGCGGGGCGGGCAGGTGGATCGAGAGCGGGGCCGCGTCCGGGGAGTCCAGCTCCCACGCGTCGTTGAAGGGGCCGGTCCGCTCCACCCGGTGCACCTGGTAGACATGGGTCTCCTCCCGGACCCGGGTGCCGTCCGGTCCGTCCCACCACACGCGCGCCCGCACCTCGGCGTGGCTCTCGCCGAGGTCCACGCCCAGGATCTCGTGGCCGTCGATCCGCCCGGCCGCGCCGCGGTACACGCGGTTGGAGAAGATGCTCAGGGTGGGATCCGCGACCACGGCCTCCGTGAGGGACAGCAGCTGCCGCGAGCGCCCGTTCTCGAGCCCGCCGAGCCAGGCCTCCACGGGGTGCTGCGGCTCCCGGTCGACGAAGACCCAGTTGACCACGGAGCTGAACACGGTCACGAGGACGACGACGACCGTCAGCCAGTGCAGCAGCGCCCTGCGCAGGCCACGGGCGTCGACCGCGGACAGGGCCTCGCCGGCCTCCCGCTCCCGTGACACCGACACCGCAGCTCCCGTCCCCCGCCGATCCGACCGGCGCCCGTGCCGGGCCCCGGTGGTCCGGGCCGCGTCCCGGCCCGCCAGCTCACATCGTAGGGCCGGCGCCGCCGCGGCGGCGGGAGGAGCGTCAGAGCGCGCGCCTCCTGGTGACCAGGATGCCGGCCAGCACGAACAGCACACCCCAGGCGCCGTAGACGAGACCGGACTCGAGGTGGTTGAGGACGGCGTCCGAGGGCTGGTACACCGAGGTGAACTGAGCCCCGGCCGAGGTCGGGGAGTAGGGCTTCAGGTCCTCGAGCCACTCGAAGGACAGGGCGAAGAGCACGCCCTCCAGGACCAGCAGCAGCACGACGAGGACCACGATCCCCCAGGTGGTGGACTTGAGCAGGGCGCCCAGGCCGAAGCCCATCCAGGCGGTGATCATGTAGAACAGGCCCACGGCGAGGACGTTCAGCAGCACGGCCTCCTGGAGCACGTCGTAGCCGAGGTCCGCCCCGGCCAGGAGCGGCTGCACCAGCAGGTGGCACAGGAGGGCGCTGAGCACCCCGAACAGGAGCGCGGCCACGGAGAGGACCACCACCTTGGCGAGCAGCACCGGGGTGCGCCGCGGCACCGCCGTCATGGTCGTCTGGATGGAGCGGGTGGCGTACTCGGAGCCGATGAACAGCACGGCGAGCGCGCCGAGGAGCAGCATCACCAGCTGCAGGCCGCCGTTGGCGCTGGTCATCGCCAGGTACTCGCTGAAGGTCATGCCGTCGGGCAGGGCCAGGCCGGAACCCTCCGCCATCTGCTGCTCGGACTGGACCACGAACTCGTCCCGCTGCTGCTGGACCTCCTCCTCGGTGAGCCCGAGCTCCTCCGGGGAGCGGCCCTCCAGCATGGCGTCGACCTGCTCCTGGGCCATCTGCTCGTTGATGGCCTGCGTGGTCGTGGTGCTCCAGGCGCCCAGCGCCGCGAAGCCGAGGGACAGCAGCAGCGCCACGACGAGCAGGATCCAGTGCGAGCGCAGGGAGCGGAACTTGATCCACTCCGAGCGCAGGACGCGGCCGAAGCCCAGCCGCACGCCGGACGAGGGTCCGGGGGTCCCGGCGGGATCGGGGGCGCCGGCCTGCGGGCGCGGGGCGGTCGAGGTGCTGGTGCTCATGCTCGGTCTCCGGTTCGTGCGTCGGCGCCCGCCCAGGGCGCCGGGTCGGTCGGGGCGGGAGCGCCGCCGGAGCGGTACTCGACCTCGTCCTGCGTCATGGCCATGTAGACGTCCTCGAGGGTCTCGGTCTGCGGGGTGAGCTCGTAGAGCAGCACCCCCTGGGCCAGCGCGGCCTCGGCGATGCGCCGCGGCTCGGGACCCGTGACGAGGACCCCGTCGTCGTCGAACGGCGCGGTCTCGGCGTCCGTCCCGTGCAGGGCGCGGCGCAGGGCCTCCCGGTCGGTCGTGCGCACCCGGGTGCGCGTGCGGCCCCCGGCGAGGATCTGCCCGATGGGCGCGTCCGCGAGGATCCGGCCCCGGCCGATCACCACCAGGTGGTCGGCGGTCTGGGCCATCTCGGACATGAGGTGGGAGGACAGGAAGACCGTGCGGCCCTCCGAGGCGAGGTACCTGGCGAGGTGGCGGACCCACACGACGCCCTCGGGGTCCAGCCCGTTGACGGGCTCGTCGAGGATCACGGTGTGCGGGTCCCCGAGCAGCGCCGCGGCGATGCCCAGCCGCTGGCCCATGCCGAGGGAGAACCCGCCCACCCGCTTGTCGGCCGCGGCCCCGAGACCCGTGAGCTCCACGACCTCCTGGACCCGGGACCGGGGGATGCCGTGGGTCGCGGCGAGCGCGGACAGGTGGGCGCGGGCGGTCCGCCGGGGGTGGACGGCCTTCGCGTCGAGCAGCACCCCGACCTCCGCGAGCGGGGCCCGGTGCTGGACGTACGGCCTGCCGTTGACCCGGGTGTGCCCCCGGGTGGCGGACTCCAGCCCGACGACGAGGCGCATCGTGGTCGACTTGCCGGCCCCGTTGGGGCCCAGGAACCCGGTGACCCGGCCGGGCCGGACCGTGAAGCTGACGTCGTCCACCGCCGTCTTGCCACCGTAGGTCTTCGTCAGGTTCTCGATCTCGATCACCGGCGCTCCTCCCGAGCACTCGTCGTTTCCCTCTGCGACCAACCTACGGGAGCGCGGGCACGGTCCGGCACCACCGGCAGGCTGAGGCCGGGCGGGCGCGTCGGCGGCGGCCTCCCCCGCCCGGCGGAGACGGGACGGGGCGGCGCTCCCGCGCGCGGCTCAGCCGTCCCCGGAGGTCCCGCCCCGCCGTGCCCGGCCGCCGCGGAGGACGTCGACCGACACGAGGACCACGAGGAGGACCAGGAACAGCACGCGGACCACGGCGAGCAGGTCCTGCACGTCCCAGCCGATCAGGCCGATCCACGGCAGCACCGGCCACGACGGCTCCGGCAGGACCAGGGTGGCCCACCACAGCACCTCGACGAGCTGCCAGGCGGCGAACTCGGGCCAGCTGCGCCGGCTGAGCACCACGAGGGGCGCGAGCCACAGCACGTGGACGAGCGAGTAGCTGCGGCCGGACAGCACGAGCACGGCCAGCAGCAGGAAGGCGATCTGGACGACGCCGGGCTCCTGCCGGGTGAGCAGGGTCAGCACCAGCACCGCCACGAAGCCCAGCACGAGGGCCAGGAGCACGTACTGACCCGCCGCTGCCGGGTCCGGGACCTCGCCCGTGCGCGCCTGCTCCAGGCGGTCCCACACGCTCCACGGCGAGGAGCCCCCGACGGGCCGGTCCCCCGACCCGCCGAACTGGCGGCTCCACCGGTCCGGCGCCGTCAGCAGGAACGGGCCGTTGACCAGCACCCAGGCGAGCACGGTGCCGCCCAGGACCATCCCGAGGTCCCGGGCCTGCCGGTACCGCACGGCCAGCAGCAGCACGGCCAGGAGGACCACGAGGGGGAACAGCGCCACGGAGGCCGCGAGGCCCAGGACGATGCCCGCCGGGAGGGGACTTCCGCGGACGTGGAGCAGCAGGGCCAGCAGCATGAGGAGCACGGCCCACAGGTCCCACGTGCCGAAGCCCACGAGGGCGGCCACCGGTGCGAGCGCCAGCACGGCCGCGTCCGTCCGGCGCCCTCCGGAGAGCGCGGCGACCGCCGCCACCGTGGCGATCCACACGAGGGCCAGGAGCACCGCGGAGAGGTCCGCGAACACGCCCCGGTCCATGTCCGCACCGAGCAGCGCGGCGAGCCGGCCGACCACCGTGGTGATCATGCCGACCAGGGCGGGCTGGTCCCCGCTGGGCCCGCCCGTGAAGAACCCGCCGGCGCCGGAGGGCTCCCCGGGTGCGATCCCGGTGGCGCACAGCGCGGGCAGGCTCTCCTCCGCGCCCCACCCGGGGACCCGGCAGGGCAGCCGCAGCAGCCAGGCCGTCATGACCGTGTAGAGGCTCAGGGCGACCAGCAGCGCGCCCCGACCGCCCCGGAACCGGTCGCCCAGCGGGCTCACGGGCTCCCTCCGCGTCCGCGCAGCACGTCCGCGACCACCCGGACCACCAGGTAGGCCACCGCGACCGTGTGCAGGGCCACGGCGGTGAAGTAGACGTCCTCGGCGAGCGCGAGCCCGTCCCCGCCCTCGGTCATGTGCCCCAGCCAGTTGAACACCGCGACCCAGTGGAAGACCTCGACGAGCTGCCAGACCACGAACTCCGCGACCCGGGGCCGGGCCAGGAGCACGAGGGGCACGAGCCAGATCACGAACTGCGGCGAGTAGACCTTGTTGGACAGCACGAACGCCGCCAGCACGAGGAACGCGAGCTGCTCCAGCCGCGGCTCCTCGCGCGCCACGAGCCCGAGGACCAGGATCAGGACGCAGGCGAGGGTGAAGCCGGCGAGGGCCAGGACGTTGATCCCCTCGGCCGAGATCAGCGGGATGCCCAGCCGCGGCGCCGCGACGTCGTTCCACCAGTGCCACACGGAGGAGAAGCCGGCGCCGCGGTCCTGGCTGAACTGCCAGAACCAGCCCCACTGGACCGGGTCCAGCAGCGCGAAGGGGAGGTTCACGGCCGCCCAGGTCCCCGCGGTGCCGGCGGCCGCCCGGAGCGCGGGCCCCGCCTCGCGGCGCCGGACGGCCAGCACGACGACCGCCCCCAGCAGCAGGAACGGGAAGAGCTTGAACGCGGTGCCCACGCCCAGCAGGATCCCGCCGAGCCACCACCGGTCCCGGCGGAACGCGAGCAGGGCGGCCACGGTGCAGAGCACCGGCCACAGGTCCCAGTTGATGAACCCGGTGACGACCACGGCGGGCGCCAGTGCCGCGAGCACCGCGTGCCCGGGATGGGCCACCATCCGGCCCAGCACCAGCACGATGCCCACCCAGACGGCGGCCAGCAGCAGGGCGTTGACGTCGAAATATATGCCTTGACCGACATGCACACTGGTCAGGGGGTTGAGGGCATGCGCCAGGACACCGGTGGAGCTTGCCACGACGGTCTGCAGGACGGGATACTCCAGCAGTGCCGAGGGATCCAGGTAGGGAAACCGCCCCTCGGCCATGCCGCGGGAGGCATACAGGACGGGGAAGTCCGAGTAGCAGAGGCGCCGGAAGGTGCCCGGCTCCTCCCAGGACACCAGCCGGCACGGGAGCTTGGTCAGGTAGGCCAGCAGCGCGGCGTGGAGCGCGAGACCGGCCAGTGTCCACGGCCCGATCGCGAGCAGCGGGGGACGCCCGGCGTCCCGGCCGGCCGTGCCGGTCCGGGTGCTCACAGGGCGTCCGCCGCCCAGGCCCGCAGCCGCCGCTCGGCCTCGTCCGGCCCGAGCTCGCCCTCGTCCAGGCGCAGGTCCAGCAGGAACTTGTAGGCCCGCCCCACGGCGGGCCCCGGCGGGATGCCGAGCACGGCCATGATCTGCTCGCCGTCCAGCTCGGGCCGCACGGCCTCGAGCTCCTCGCGGGCCGAGAGGTCCGCGATCCGCGCCTCGAGGTCGTCGTAGGCGGCGGCCAGCCGGGCCACCTTCCGCCGGTTCCGGGACGTCACGTCCGCCCGCGTGAGGCGGTGCAGCCGGTCGAGGTACTCCCCCGCGTCCCGGACGTAGCGGCGCACGGCGGAGTCGGTCCACTCCGCGTCCCCGTAGCCGTAGAAGCGCATGTGCAGCTCCACCAGCCGGCCCACCGTCCTGATGGTGTCGTTGTCGAAGCGCAGGGCCCGCATGCGCTTGGCGGTCAGCTTCGCGCCCACCACCTCGTGGTGGCGGAAGCTCACGGCGCCGTCGGTCTCGAAGCGCCGGGTCGCGGGCTTGCCGACGTCGTGCATGAGGGCGGCGAAGCGCAGCGGGAAGTCGGGGCCGGGCACGGGGCCGTCCGGGCCGGACTCCAGGGACGCCGCCTGCTCCATGACGGTCAGGGAGTGCTGGTAGACGTCCTTGTGCCGGTGGTGCTCGTCCGTCTCGAGCTGCAGCGCGGGCACCTCCGGGAGCACGACGGCGGCGAGCCCCGTGCTCACCAGGAGGTCGACGCCCTTCCGGGGCCGGCACCCGCAGACCAGCTTGACGAGCTCGTCCCGCACGCGCTCGGCCGAGACGATCGCGATCCGCTCCGCCATGCCGGTCATGGCGGTGCGCACCTCGGGCGCGACCTCGACGTCGAGCTGGGAGGCGAAGCGCGCGGCGCGCATCATGCGCAGGGGGTCGTCCGAGAAGGAGTCCTCCGGGGCGCCGGGGGTGCGCAGCGCACGGGCGTGCAGGTCCTTGATCCCGCCGTGCGGGTCCACGAGCTCCAGGCCGGGCAGCCGCAGCGCCATGGCGTTGATCGTGAAGTCCCGGCGGAACAGGTCGTCCTCGAGCGAGTCCCCGAACGCCACCTGCGGCTTCCGGGAACCGGTGTCGTAGGCCTCCGCCCGGTACGTGGTCACCTCGAGCTGGGCGTCGCCCCGGCGCATCCCGATGGTCCCGAAGGCGCGGCCGATCTCCCACACCGCGTCCGCCCACCCCGCGACCACGGCGAGCGTCTCGTCGGGCGTCGCGTCGGTGGTGAAGTCCAGGTCCAGGGCGGGCCGGCCGAGGAAGAGGTCCCGCACCGGACCGCCCACGAGGGACAGCTCGTGGCCGGCCGCGGCGAACCGCCGCCCCAGGTCGAGGGCGGCGGGGTGGATCGTGTGGGCGTCGGGGAGCTGCGTCATGGTGCCGCCCATTGTTCCAGACCCGGGGGTGCCGGCCCGGCCGCGGCGGCCCCGCCGGGAGCGCCCGGGGACCCCCTCCTGCGCTCCCGCGGGAGCCCGGACGATTGTGGCAAGGTAGTGGACATGGCTTTCCCCGTCCCCAGCGCACCGAAGAAGCGGCCGACCGCGCCGGCCGCTGCGCTGCCCACGGTCGAGGAAGTCTCGGCCGGGGGGATTGTCGTCGACCTCGGCACGCCGTCCCATCCGGTGGCCATCATCGCCCGGATCAACCGGGGCGGACGCCTGGAGTGGTGCCTGCCCAAGGGCCACCCGGAGAACGAGGAGACCAACGAGGAAGCCGCGATCCGCGAGATCGAGGAGGAGACCGGGATCGCCGGCGAGGTGCTGAGCCCGCTGGGCAGCATCGACTACTGGTTCACGGTCTCCGGGCACCGCGTGCACAAGACGGTGCACCACTTCCTGCTGCGCGCCACGGGCGGTCACCTCACCACGGACAACGACCCGGACCACGAGGCCGTGGACGTCGCGTGGGTGAACATCGACGACCTCGGCCGGAAGCTGTCCTTCCCCAACGAACGGCGGATCGCCGACATCGCCCGTGAATACATCATCCACCAGCTCTGAGCCGGCCGGCGCCGAGCCGGCGCCGACCCCCGGGGCGGCCGGCTCTCCCGCCGGGGCTCCCCCGGCCCGGCGCTCGGGAGCGGCGTCCAGCGCGATCATGGCCTCGGGCACGCTCGTCTCCCGCGCGCTCGGCTTCCTGAAGGTCGTCCTCATCACGGTGGCCATCGGCTCCGTCACGACCGTCTCCGACGTGTTCGAGCTCGCAAACACCCTGCCGAACCTGATCTACGTCCTCGTGGCGGGCGGCGTCTTCAACGCCGTCCTGGTGCCCCAGATCATCAAGGCGTCCAAGGCCGACGACGACGGGGCCGACTACATCTCCCGCCTGATGACCCTCGCCGTGCTCGCCCTGCTGGGCGTGACGGCGGTCGTGGTGCTGCTGGCCGGACCCATCGTGCGCACCATGGGCACCGACTGGACCGAGGCGCAGCTGTCCCTCGGGATCACCTTCGCGCTGTTCACCTTCCCGCAGATCTTCTTCTACGGCCTGTACACCGTGGTGGGCCAGGTGCTCAACGCCCGCGGGGCGTTCGGCTGGTACATGTGGGCGCCGGTGGTCAACAACGTGGTGGCCATCGCGGCGCTGCTCGTGTTCGTCCAGCAGTTCGGCGCCTACCAGCAGGATCCGCACACGCTCGAGAACTGGTCGCCGGCCAAGACGTTCTGGCTGGCGGCCATGGCCACCGCGGGCGTCGCCGCCCAGGCCCTGGTGCTGTTCTGGCCGCTGCGCCGGCTCGGGCTGGGACTGCGGCCGCGGTTCGGCTGGCGCGGCATCGGGCTCTCCACCGCGGCGCGGCTCGCGGGCTGGACCCTGGCCACGGGCATCATCGCCAACCTGGCGTTCCTGGCCCTGACGAAGGTCGCCGCCATCCCCACCGGCTACCGCCCGGAGTACCTCGCCATGGACCCCCCGCAGCAGATCCCGGGCGTGGCGGCCCTCAACCAGGCGTCGATGCTCTACTCCCTGCCGCACGGGGTGATCGGGCTGTCCATCGCCACGGTGCTGTTCAACCGGATGGCCGCGGCCTCCGCCGACGGGGACCGGGACGGCATGGTCGCATCCCTGTCCTCGAGCTTGCGCATCACGGGCGTGGCGACGGTCTTCGCCACGGTCGCCCTCGTGGTCTTCGCCGGGCCGCTCGGCATGCTCTTCAGCGGCGGTGTCCCGTCCGCGGGCGCCGTGATCGGCCAGGTGGTCGCGGTGATCGCCGTCGGTGCGCCCTTCATGTCGATCTCCTTCATGCTCGGCCGGGCGTTCTACGCCCAGGAGGACGCCCGCACCCCCTTCCTGGTGCAGATCGGGGTCGCGCTGTTCACGGTGGCCTGCGCCCTGCTGATCTGGTCGTTCGTCCCGCCGGACCTCATCATCTTCGCGGTCGCCGCGTGCTACGCCGCCCAGAACGTGCTGAGCACGCTGATCTACCACGCGGTGCTGGTCCGCCGGATCGGCGACTACGGCGTCGCCCGGATCGTGGACGCCCACGTGCGGATCCTGCTGGCGTCCCTGCTCGCCGGCGTCGTGGGCGCCGCGGTCCTGTTCTCGCTGGGCGGCTACGACCCCGACGGCTTTCCCTGGAACGACCAGCTGACCGCGGTCGCGACCCTCGCCGTCGGCGGGACCGCCATGGGGATCGCCTACCTGGGCGCCCTGAAGCTGTGCCGCGTGCGGGAGCTCGACGGCCTCGTTCGCCCGCTCCTGGCCCGGCTCGGCCGCTGACCGTCCCCGTGACGCCGTGACGCCGTGACGCCGTGACGCCGTGACGCCGTGACGCCGTGACGCCGTGACGCCGTGACGCCGTGACGCCGTGACGCCGTGACGCTGTGACGCTGTGACCAGGGTCTCGGCCACGGAGCGCCGGGACCGGTAAAGTGCTGTGTGGCCGGTGACGCCCGGCCACCCCCACCCGCGAGTTCCGGCCCCCGCCGCGAATTCCCGACCCCCAGGGAGCCAACGTGCCCGCACCGATGAAGCTCGGTTCCGTCCTCGGCGGCCGCTACAAAGTGGTCTCCGACGTGCTGGCCACCGCCGAGGGCGACCACGTGCTCGAGGGCCAGGACCAGATCCTCGGCCGCCGCGTCTCGATCCTCCTGCCCGCGGAGCGGCACACGTCCCTGCTGGTCGAGAACGCCCGCTCGATGGCCAGCGGGAGCATCGGCGCCCCCTTCCAGATCCTGGACATGGGGCAGGCGGAGGCGCACACCTACCTCGTGACCTCGCACACCCCGGCCGCGGACATGCTGGACTCCCTGCTCGTGGAGCCGGACGACCTGGAGGACGACTCCCTCAGCGACGACATCTTCGGCGCCCCGCGCGGCAGCGGCAGCTCCTCCTACGTGTACGACGAGCCGGACCCCACCCGGCCGACGCCCGTGGTCGCGACCGAGCCCTCCGACGACCTCGGCGGTGCGGCCCCCGTGCCCAAGGTCACCCGGTGGCAGGACGACGACTCGTACGACGACGCCGCACCCGCGCCTGCGGTGCGCACCCGCCTGGGCCGGCCCGTGCGGGCCAGCGCCACCTCGACCCGCTCCACCCTCTTCGACCGTGCGGCGGCGAGCGGCACGGCGGCCACCGCCGTGCGCACCGCCGGGACGGACATCGACCCCGGCTACGACGGGGACAACCGCTACCACGACTACGACGAGCGCCCGGCCGCGCCCCACCGGGGAGAACCGGCCGCCGCGCCCGCGCCGCCGCGCGAGCCGGGAAACCCGCCGCAGACCCAGAAGGGCGGCAGGGGCCTGCTGCTGCTCCTGGCCCTGCTGCTGGTCCTGCTGATCGGTGCCGTGGTGTTCAGCTTCGACCGGCTGGGCGAGCTCTTCGCCGGGACGGACGACCCGGCACCCGTGGTGGACGCCCGCGCCGAGGACCAGGGCGTCGAGGCGCCGGCGGAGCCGAGTGCCGAGCCGGAGACCCCGGCCGCGGACCCCGAGCCCGTCGCCGTGACGCGCCTGGTGCCCACCGACCCGGACTTCATGGCCGACCAGGACGCCCGCCTGGGTCAGGTGGTCGACGGCAACCCGTCCACCTACTGGATCAGCTACGGGTTCTCCGACCAGGACTTCGGCAACCAGACGCCGAGCGTGGGCCTGGCGGTCCAGCTCGAGGAGCCCGCGCCGGTGGAGACGCTGCAGCTCCAGCAGGCCGCCGCCTCGGGCGGCCTGTTCGACGTGTACGTCAACGACTCCCCGAGCCTCGACGGGGCCCAGCAGGTGGCCTCCGGCTCGTTCACCGGCCCGGAGATCACCGTTCCGCTCGCGGCGGCGGCCCAGGACGAGGAGCACGAGTACGTGATCGTGAACTGGACCCAGCTGCCGCAGCTGACCAACCCCATCGCCGGGTTCGACTACGGCCTGCGGATCGGTGAGATCCAGCTCGAGTGAGGTCCCCGCTCCCCCGCCGGCCACGGCGGGGGCAGCACGGGCACCGGAATATCCTCCGTTCGCCCCCCGTTGTGCCAGTGGTCCCTGCGGCCGGCGTGCCCGGCCGCTCCCTGTACGGAAGGTCTGCAGAACAGTGAGCCCCGACTTCGGTCCCGTGATCAACGCCCTGAACCTCGCCCCGACGAACAGCGGGCCGGCGGTCACCGCGGACGACGAGACCGTCCACGAGGTCATCATCGTGGGATCCGGCCCCGCAGGCTACACGGCCGCCGTGTACGCAGCGCGCGCCGATCTCCACCCCATCGTCTTCGCGGGCTCGGTGACCGCGGGCGGCGAGCTCATGAACACGACCGAGGTCGAGAACTACCCGGGGTTCGTCGACGGCATCCAGGGGCCCGAGCTGATGTCCAACATGCAGCAGCAGGCCGAGCGCTTCGGCGCCGACATCCGCTACGAGGACGTCATCGCCCTCCAGCTCGAGGGCGAGGTCAAGACCGTGACCCTCGAGGACGGCTCCGTGCACCGCGCCCACGCCGTGATCCTCGCGACCGGCTCGGCGTACCGCGAGCTCGGTCTGCCGGACGAGAAGCGGCTCTCCGGCCACGGCGTGAGCTGGTGCGCCACCTGCGACGGCTTCTTCTTCAAGGAGCAGCACATCGCAGTCGTCGGCGGCGGCGACTCCGCCCTCGAGGAGGCCACCTTCCTCTCGCGGTTCGCCTCGAAGGTCACGATCATCCACCGCCGGGACAGCTTCCGCGCCTCCGAGATCATGCAGCAGCGCGCGTTCGAGGACCCCAAGATCGAGGTCCTCTGGAACTCCGAGGTCGTGGGCATCAACGGGGCGGACAAGGTCAGCTCCGTCACCGTCCGGGACACCGACTCCCAGGGGACGAGCGAGCTGCCCGTGACCGGCCTCTTCGTGGCCATCGGCTCCGATCCCCGCACCTCACTGGTGCAGGACCAGCTCGAGCTCACCGTGGACGGCACCATCGCGGTGGACGGACGCAGCTCCACCACGAGTCTCGCCGGGGTCTTCGCGGCGGGCGACGTCGTGGACGCCACCTACCGCCAGGCCATCACGGCCGCGGGCTCGGGGTGCGTGGCCGCGGTCGACGCCGAGCACTACCTCGCCGCCCTGCACGACCGCTCGGTCCTGCACAGCTGAGCCGTGCGGGCCGGGACGGCCGCCGCCGCCCCGGCCCGCATGGGTCATAATCGAACCGGATCCGCCCTTCCCACGAGTTCCACCGAGTGCGTGCGGGCACGCCGACCGCGTGCCCCGCGCCGGACAAGGAGAAACATGAGCGCCGCCAAGAACGTGACCGACGCCGACTTCGGGACCGAGGTCCTCGAGTCGGACAAGCCCGTCATCGTCGACTTCTGGGCCGAGTGGTGCGGTCCCTGCCGCATGGTCGGCCCGGTCCTGGACGCCATCGCCGCCGAGCACGCCGACACGGTCGAGGTCGTCAAGCTCAACGTCGACGAGAACCCGGCCGTGGCCTCCCGGTACGGCATCACGTCGATCCCGGCCATCTACCTGTTCTCGGGGGGCGAGGTCGTGAAGAAGGCCATCGGCGCGAAGCCCAAGAGCGCGCTCGAGAAGGAGTTCGCCGACTACCTCGTCGCCGGGAACTGAGCGGTCCCACCGACGCCCTCGACGGCCGGGGCTCATCCGTCCGCTCCCCCACCCGGGGCCGGTCGGATGAGCCCCTGACATGGCCTCCGACAACCCGACGACCCGTGGGACAACCGTGACGAACGACGACACCGAACCGATGCTGCGCCGGACCATGACGAGCCGGCGGGTGGTGGGCCTGCGGGAGCGCCTGCTCCGAGCCGGCGTCACCGTGGCCTACCTGGCGCCGCAGGACGTCAACAACCCCTCGTACTTCGACGACCACGTCGACGCCGCCGTGCGCGCCTTCCAGCAGGAGCGCGGTCTGATCGTCGACGGTCTGGTGGGCCCGGAGACCGACCGGTGCCTCAACGAGGCGCAGTACGCCCTCGGCGACCGTCCGCTCTACGTCGACGAGGACCGGCCCCTGCGCGGCGACGACGTCAGCATGCTCCAGCACAACCTCTCCCGGTTGGGTTTCTACTACGCCCACCTCGACGGCCGGTTCGGCAGCAGCACCCACCACGCGGTCATCGAACTCCAGCAGAGTCTCGGGCTGCCATCGACAGGAGTGGTGGACCGCGAGACCATCGCCGCTCTCGCACGGATCAACAAGAACATCACGTCCTCCAAGGCCTTCTCGCTGCGGGAGTACCACCGGCTGGAGCGCGCCACCACCGCCCTCAGCGGGCGTTCCGTGGTGCTCGTCCCGTCAGGCGCCGCCGGACAACAGCCTCCTGCGTCGGCCGCCCCGGACTTCCGCGACCTCGCCGACGAGGTGACGTGCGACGTCGCCGTCCGGGCCTTCGAGCTGCTCCACGAGATCGGTGCGGAGCCGGCGGTGGTGTCGCCGGGACGGGAGCTCCGGGACCGGCGTGGCGAGCCGGTGCCCACCGTCGCCTCGGTCGCGGAGGTGGTCGCCGAGGGCCGGTCCGACTCCGTGGTGGTCACGCTGCACTGCGACTGGAACTCCTCGCCCGCAGCCGGTGGTGTCGCGTCCTACTACTGGGGCGAACAGGACCGCTCGGAGATCTACTCCCCCATCGGTGAGCGGGCGGCCGTGCTCGTGCTCAAGGAGATGGTGGCCCGGACGGGTGCCCTCGACCTCGGCACGCACGCCCGGCAGTGGGACCTGCTGCGGTCGAACGACGCCCCGACCGTCTGGCTCGATCTCGGCTATCTGTCCGGTCCTGCCGACCGGGCCGCTCTGGCGGACCCCGAGCACCGGAACCATCTGGCGGAGGCCGTCGTCTTCGGCCTGCAGCGCATGTTCCTGCTCGCCGACGACGACGTGCCCACGGGGACCATGAACATCGACGACGTCGCCGAGTTCAACGGCCGCTGAGCTCCACCGCCGACTGACCCACGGTGGACACGACAGAGCCCCGGTGTTTCACGTGAAACACCGGGGCTCACCTGTATCCGGGCCGACTAGTCGCGATCCAGGCCCGGATCGAGAACCTCGATGATCCGGTTCAGGTCCTCCACCGAGGCGAACTCGATCGTCATCTTGCCCTTCCGGGCCCCCAGCGCGATCTGCACGCTGGTGTCCAGCCGGTCCGAGAACGCGTCGGCAATGTAGTCGAGACGCTCCTTGTGCCGGCCCGCCGGCGCGGCGGCACGCTTCGGCTTCCGGTCGGCCGGCTCGTTCATCGCGACGGCCTCCTCCGTGGCCCGCACCGACAGACCCTCGGCCACGATCCGCTGCGCGAGGCGCTCCATCTCCGCGGGATCCGTCAGGGACAGCAGCGCCCGGGCGTGCCCCGACGACAGCACCCCGGCCGCGACGCGACGCTGGACGAGCGGCGGCAGACGCAGGAGCCGGATGGTGTTGCTGATCTGCGGTCGCGACCTGCCGATCCGGCGGGACAGCTCCTCCTGCGTGGTCCCGAACTCCTCGAGGAGCTGCTGATAGGCCGCCGCCTCCTCCAGGGGGCTCAACTGGCTGCGGTGCAGGTTCTCCAGCAGCGCGTCCCGGAGCAGGTCGTCGTCCGCCGTCTCACGGACGATGGCCGGAATGGCAGGCAGTCCGGCACGCTGGGTGGCGCGCCACCGCCGCTCCCCCATGACCAGTTCGAAGGCCGTCTCACCGTCCTCACGGCTGGGCCGGACCACAATGGGCTGCAGGACGCCGAGCTCGGCGATGGAGTACGCCAGTTCTGCCAGTTCCTCGTCGTCGAACTCCTGGCGCGGCTGCTTGCGGTTCGGGTGGATCGACGCGACGGGGATCTCCGCGAACGTGGCGCCCGGGACGGTCGCGAGCTGCTCGGTGGTATCCACTGTTTCACGTGAAACATCGGACTCCACCTGCTCACGCGGTGCCGGTGCGGAGCCCACGTCTTCGGCCCGTTCCATGGGGACCGTCGACTCGATCTGCGACCCGCGCAGATCGGTGATCGGCGACGGCGCTGCCGGCGTCGGGTCCTCGGATGTTTCACGTGAAACGCCGTGGGGACCGGAAGGATCGGGGACGTTCTCCGTCGCGGAGTTCCCCGGCGACGCGTCGGGCGCGGGGTCGGACGCCCCGTCGCCTCCGGCCGCCGTGGACGGCAGGAAGAACATGTCCGACGGACGGCTGACCAGCGTGGTGTTGCGCAGGGCTTCACCCATGTCCATCCGCGCCTTCATGGCCTTCTGCCGTGCCGCCGGACTGACAGTTCTCGTCCGCTGTCCCGACGCCGACCGGTTGGAGGTCCCCGGAGCCCCGACCTCCGAGGGGGCGGCGGAGCCGGCAGCGACGGAGTCGGAGACGGGCTGCGGGCCGCTCTCGGTGGCATCCGGCTGTGCCGCGGTCGACGTTCCACGTGAAACATCGACCTCGTGCGCCGTGCTGCTGTCCCCTGAGGAACGACGCGGCGTATCGCTCTCCGGCACCGTCGCCGACGTCGGGGCGGCGTCCGTCTCCCCGGTCCCGACGTGCGACTCCCGGACCTCGTCCGTCACGGCATCCGCAGGACCCGCGGCGGGTGCGCTGGGAATGAGCGCCCCCAGTCCTCGGCCCAGACCACGTCGTCGTTCGCTCACGGTGTTCCTCTCCTTCGCCCGGCAATCCGCACAATTCTAGCCGAGTGGCACTGCCCGGCAGGCCGATCCACGCGCAACGCCGTGCACTGTCGGTGACCGTGCACGTCCGGACGGCGAGCGGCGCCCGCCTCCGGNCGGGCGCCGCTGGGGGAGGGGACGGACGAGGAGTCAGCGCTGGGCGCGCTGGGCGATCTCGGCCGCCGCCTCGAGATAGGACAGCGCTCCCGTCGAGCTGGGGTCGTAGCTGATCACGCTCTGCTGGTAGCTGGGTGCCTCGGAGATCCGCACCGATCGGGGGATCATGGTCTCCAGGACCTCGGAGGGGAAGTGGTTCCGCACCTCGTCGGCCACCTGGGACGCCAGGTTGGTCCGCCCGTCGTACATGGTCAGCAGGATGGTCGAGACCGACAGGTCCGGATTCAGATGCTTCTGGATCATCTCGATGTTCTTGAGCAGCTGGCTCAGCCCCTCGAGCGCGTAGTACTCGCACTGGATCGGGATGAGCACCTCGGTGGCCGCCACGAAGGCGTTGAGCGTCAGCAGTCCCAGGCTGGGCGGGCAGTCGATGAAGACGTAGTCCAGGCGGGGGAGCCCGTCCGACTCCCGCTGCTGCGCATAGGCCTCGAGGGCACGCCGGAGCCGGTGCTCCCGGGCGACCATGGACACCAGCTCGATCTCCGCGCCGGCCAGGTCGATGGTGGCGGGGACCACCCACAGGTTCTCCGCCTCCGCGGACGGCTTCACGGCGTCGGCGATGGGCATCTCGTCGATGAGCACGTCGTAGGTGCTGTCCACCTCGGAGTGGTGCTCGACGCCGAGGGCCGTCGATGCGTTGCCCTGGGGGTCGTTGTCGATGACGAGCACGTTCTGCCCCTGCCGGGCCAGGGCAACGGCGAGGTTCACCGACGTGCTGGTCTTGCCGACACCGCCCTTCTGGTTGCTGATCGTGAAGACCCGCGTCGCGGCGGGCTTCTCCAGCTGGACCTTCTTCAGCCTGGCGCGTCGCCTGGTCTCCTCCACGAGCTTCCTCCCCAGCGGCGTGTCCTCCGCCATCATTGTGGTCATATCGGGTCGCCGTCCGTCCGTTTCACGTGAAACACGAGTACCCCGATCAGGAACAACCTTTACGGATTGATCAAGCGGATCGGGGGGAAAATCGGCGTCAGAACTCCTCGGACTTCCCACGCCGTCGTCGATCGCCATCTGGCCGCGCACCTTCCCGCTTCGTCTCGAAATCGTTCCGTCGGAGCTCTCCTCCCGGGGGAGGGGGCTCCTGGGCCGCGCCGCAGGTCGGACCGCCGTCGGTCCGCGGACGGCCCACGGTGCCCGGCCCGGAGCACACTCCTCCCAGCCTACCGTCGCCACCGCCCGTACCCGGCGGAAGGACTCAGAGCCGGACGCGGACCACCGTGGTCGGCTCGTCGAGCAGACCCTCGCCGGCCGGGACGATCTCGGTGGACCGTGCCCCGCACCGGTCCAGCTTCTTCCGTGCCTTGTGCACCTCGTCCGCCGCCGAGCGGCCCTTGAGCGCGAGGAGCTCGCCGCTGCCCCGCAGCAGCGGCAGGGTGATGTCGAGCAGACCCACCAGTGCGGAGACCGCCCGGGCCGTGACCACGTCCACCTCGCCGACCTCTGCCCCGGCGTGCTCCGCCCGGGCCCGGAGCACGCGCACGTTCGTCAGCCCGAGGTCGGCCACGACCTCCTCGAGCCACTGCACACGTCGCTCCAGGGGTTCGACGAGGGTGATCCGCAGGTCGGGACGGGCCAGGGCGAGGCAGAGTCCGGGCAGACCGGCGCCGGAACCGACGTCGGCCACCCGTGCGTCCGCGGCGATGTGCTCCTGGACCACGGCGCAGTTGAGGACGTGCCGGCTCCAGAGCCGGGGCACCTCCCGGGGGCCGATGAGCCCGCGGACGATGCCCGAGGACGCCAGGTGCGCCACGTAGCGCTCCACCAGGGGCAGCCGGTCCCCGAAGAGCCGCTCGGCGGCGAGCCGCTCGGCGACGTCCGGGACCGGGGCCTCCTGCGGGGCGGGGGAGGGGCGCTGCTGCTCGGTCATCAGGCCTGCGGCACGGACACGACGATGTGCCGTGCCGCCCCCTCGCCCTCGGACTCGCTGACGAGACCCTGCTCGGCGACCACGTCGTGCACGATCTTGCGCTCGTAGGCGGACAGGGGGTCCAGGTGCACCCGCTCCCCGGTCTCCCGGGCCTCCCGCACGGCCGCGAGCGCCATGTCCTGGAGCACGACCGACCGCCGGCTGCGGTAGCCGCCGATGTCGAGGACGAGGCGGGAGCGACGGTCGGTGGCGGCCAGGACCGAGAGCCGCACGAGCTCCTGGAGGGCCTCGAGGACCTCCCCGTCCTGGCCGACCAGCACGGCGAGACTCTCGTCGTCGTCGCCGTCGGCCACGACGGACAGGTAGGTGCGGCCCTCGCGGACCTCGATGTCGATGTCACCGTCGAGGTCCGCCGTGTCCAGCAGCTCCTCGAGGTAGTCGGCCGCGATCTCGCCCTCCTCCTCGAGGGCGTTCCCGTCCTCGGCCTGGGCCGGGGACTCCTGCTCGGCTCCCGGGCGGCCGGGGGCACCGGTCGAGGACCCCGGGGAGGTGGCACCCTCGAGCCGGTCGGGGTGCGGTTCCCCGTCAGGGTCCTGGGGGGTCTGCCGGATGTCGGTCATGTCGTCTCCTGGGGCCGTGGAAGCACGGGGCCGGGCGGGCCGGCCCCGTGCGGGGAGGGGTCGGGCCGGCGTGACCGGCCGCGGTCATCGGGCCGGTCTGCGCTTCGCCTGCTGCTTCTGCCGCTTCTTGCCGACCGGCTGCTGACGCTGTCCGGCGGCGGCGCGGGCACGCCGCTCCTCGATGTCCGCCTCGTGCTCCTCCTGGGTCTTGCCGACCGGGGGGAGTCCCTTGGCGGCGCGGCGCTCGTTGAGCTCCTGCTCGGCCTGCGAGCCGGGGGTGGGGTTGTTGCGGATGACCCACCACTGCTGGCCCATCGACCAGACGTTGGAGACGGTCCAGTAGATGAGGACGCCGATGGGGAAGTTGATGCCGCCGATCGCGAAGACCAGGGGGAACAGGTAGAGCATCATCTGCTGCTGGCGGTACATGGGGGAGGCCTTGGCCGCCTCGCTCATGTTCTTGGCCGTCAGCTGCTTCTGGGTGAAGAACTGGGACGCGGACATCGCGATGATCATCACGACCGCCAGGAGGATCGTGGCCACGTGGTTGCCGTCGCCCGGGTTGAGCAGCGTCGAGAACAGCGGGGCCCCGAAGAAGGTCGCCTCGTTGAAGGACTCCACGGTGGCCGCGTTCAGGACGTGCACGCCCTCGCCCTCCGCCGCGGAGCCGGGCACGCCGTTGAGCACCTGGAACAGCCCGAAGAAGATCGGCATCTGCACCAGGATGGGCAGGCACGCGGAGAACGGGTTGGAGCCGTGGCTCTTGTACAGCTCCATCTGCTCCTGGGCCATGGCCTGCCGGGACAGCTGGTCCTTCTTGCCCTTGTACTTGGCCTGGAGCTTGGCCATCTCCGGCTGCAGCTCCTGCATACCGCGCATGGACTTGATCTGCTTGAGGAACAGCGGGATGGTCAGCGTGCGCATGACCAGGGTCAGGCCCACGATGCACAGCACCCAGGTGATGCCCGCGGCGGGGTCCATGCCGACGGCGGTGAGCAGCTCGTGGAACACCCACAGCACGGCGGAGACGACCCACCTGAAGGGGAAGAGGATCATTTCGAACAGGTTCATGGGGAAGGCTCTCCTTGGGCCGCGGGGCCGGTGCCATCGGCGGGGTGGTGACGGTGGCGCTCGGCAAGGG
The DNA here is from genome assembly GCF_044462225.1 of Kocuria kalidii. NCBI lineage: Bacteria > Bacillati > Actinomycetota > Actinomycetes > Micrococcales > Micrococcaceae > Kocuria > Kocuria kalidii. The sequence continues at coordinate 43,955 of NZ_JBISWJ010000073.1, forward strand.
TGGGATGGTTCAGCAGGATGATCCGGGGGAGGGACGCGAAGTCGGGGAAGACCCGACCGCCGCCCGGAACCCTGTCGATCCCACCCGCCGCCCAGGGGTGGCAGCGCAGCAGCCTGCGGACGCTGAGGCCCAGCCCGCGCACGGCGCCGTGCACCGTGACGGACTCGAGCGCATAGGCCGAGCAGGAGGGGAAGTACCGGCACACGTCCCCGTACAGGGGAGAGACGATGGTGCGGTAGAGCTTGAGCCCCGCGATGAGGGCGTTCTGCGGCAGGAACCACAGCGCCTGCCACGCCGACGTCGGTCGGACGAACTCCTGGGGAGCCGCCGCGAGAGGATCCGCGGGCGCGTGAGCGTGCTCGCTCATGACTCCGGCTCCTCCCGTGCGGGTCGTCGGTCTTCGGTCCCGGTCCGGGGGACCCCGGCCCGGGCGGACGCCGTCCGCCACGCCTTCGTGTAGTCGGCGGTCAGCTCCGCCCAGTCCGCGCGGGCGGACGGCGGGAGCGCGCGCACCACGACGTCGTAACCGTACGGCGCCCGCCTGACCGTGGTCTGGGCGAGCTCCCGGAGCCGCCGCTTGACCTTGTTGCGGCGCACCGCGTTGCCCACGGCCTTGGACACGACGAAGCCGAAGCGGGCCGGCAGGTCCTGTCCGCTGGGTCGCACATAGACGACGACGTTCCGGCGCCCGTTGCGGGCGCCGGAACGTGTGGTGGCCGAGAACTGGGCCGAGGTCCGGATCCGGTGCTGTTCAGGAAGCACGGTGCGGCTCCCGGACGGTGCTCGGCTCAGGCGGCTCCGGCGCGACACCGACCGCCCGTGGAGGGGCGGCCGTCCGGGGCGCCGGTGCCGACACGACCCGGCTCAGGCGGAGAGCTCGGTGCGGCCCTTGCTGCGGCGGGCGGCGAGGATGGCGCGGCCGGCGCGGGTGCGCATCCGGGCACGGAAGCCGTGCTTCTTGGCGCGACGGCGGTTATTCGGCTGAAAAGTCCGCTTGCTCACTGGTTACTCCAAAGGCGTCAGGGTGTGTGCCCGTTCCCGTGCTCGACGCACCGGGTTCGGGGCGGGCGGACGGTACGGGCACAGCGGTGCTGGTGGATGCGTCCGGGCATGCCGTTGGGCATGACTGTGGACACAAAAGACTATTTCACCCTAGACAACGGGCAGGGGCCGGTCAAATCCGCACCGGGGCCGCGGTGCGCACGGAGGTGCCGGGGAGGGGGTCGGGGAGGGGCGGGAGCGGGTGGCGAAGACCGAGGACGGGCGACGGGGTGCCCGGCGGTGCTGTGCAGTGCACAAGCCGCCCACAGCTGTGCACGGATCTTCCGCACATCCTGTGGAAAACGCGTTCGCCCCGTGCCGCGGAACGGCGCGGATCGGACCCCGAACTACACGTCTGTAGTTCCCGGAGGGCCCGGAATGCGGCTATGAACAGGTCTGACGCATGTTCTAGGCTGGCACTCGCGGCTGGCCCCCGACAGCTTTTCCACCGTTGTGAAGAACGCTGTGGACAAGACTCCCGTCGACGGGCCGGGACGACCGGTCCACCGCCTCGTCACCCCGACGACATCTCGACGACAGCAGGAGTACGCGTGGGCACGCAGGACAATCAGGCGCTCGGTGCGCAGTGGGCGGAATGCGTGCAGTACATGTACGAGGACCCCCTGACCACGGGCCGCTACCGGGGGTTCATCTCCCTGGCCCAGCCGCAGGGCCTCATCGGCACCACGCTGCTGGTCGCGGTCCCCAACGAGCTCACCCGCGAGTTCTTCCAGAACCAGATGGCGTCCGTGCTCCGGTCCTCCGTGGGGCGGGCCTTCAGCCCCGAGACGCTCGTGGCGTTCGTCGTCGACGCCGACCTCGAGGCCGCCCCGGCCCCGGAGACCGGACCCGCAGCACCCACGGCGGCCCTGCCGCCGATCAGCGAGCTCGAGGCGGAGCGCAACCGCACGGACGTCCCCGCCCGGATCGACCACGCCGACACCGCCGACGCGGCGGTCGGCGACCGGCTGGTCGCGGACCCCGACCAGCAGCCGGCGGGCTTCGCGGTCCCGCCCCCGGGGCCGGCCCCCCGGTTCGGCCCGGGCCTCACCGACCGGACCCTGCCGCCGCCGCGGGACCCGCAGGCCGCCCCGCCACGCCGGCCCGTCCAGGACACGGGCACCGCGCCCGCGGTGGTGGGGGAGTGGGACAGCTCGGCGCGGCTGAATCCCAAGTACGTCTTCGACTCCTTCGTGATCGGGCAGTCCAACCGGTTCGCCCACGCCGCGGCGTTCGCGGTGGCCGAGACCCCGGCCAAGGCCTACAACCCCCTCTTCATCTACGGGGAGTCCGGGCTCGGCAAGACGCACCTGCTGCACGCGATCGGGCACTACGCCAAGCGCCTGTACCCGCAGGTGCGCGTGCGCTACGTGAACTCGGAGGAGTTCACCAACGACTTCATCAACTCGATCCGCGACGACGAGGGGTCCTCCTTCAAGGAGATCTACCGCAACGTGGACATGCTGCTGATCGACGACATCCAGTTCCTCGCCGGCAAGGAGCACACACAGGAGGAGTTCTTCCACACCTTCAACGCGCTGCACAACCACGAGAAGCAGATCGTGATCACGTCCGACATGCCGCCCAAGCAGCTCACCGGCTTCGCCGAGCGCATGCGCTCCCGCTTCGAGTGGGGCCTGATCACCGACGTGCAGCCCCCGGAGCTCGAGACCCGCATCGCGATCCTGCGCAAGAAGGCCACCAGCGAGGGCATGGACGCGCCCGACGACGTGCTCGAGTACATCGCCTCCCACATCTCCACCAACATCCGCGAGCTCGAGGGCGCCCTGATCCGCGTCACCGCGTTCGCCTCGCTGAACAGGCAGGCGGTGGACCTGCCCCTGGCCGAGCTGGTGCTCAAGGACCTCATCACCGACGACGGCGCCCAGGAGATCACCGCGGCCTCGATCCTCGCCCAGACCTCGGTCTACTTCGACATCACCCTCGAGGAGCTCAAGAGCAAGTCCCGCACCCGCACCCTGGTCACGGCCCGGCAGATCGCGATGTACCTGCTGCGCGAGCTCACCGACATGTCCCTGCCGAAGATCGGCCAGGAGCTCGGCGGCCGCGACCACACCACGGTGATGCACGCCGACCGCAAGATCCGCACGCTGATGGCCGAGCGCCGGCAGATCTTCAACCAGGTCACCGAGCTCACCAACCGGATCAAGCAGCAGCAGCGCGAGGGCTGAGCCCCTCCAGCACCTCCCGCAGGGCCCGACGGACCACCGCCGGGCCCTTTTTCCTGTCATTCGTCCACAGGTCCCGCCCGCGCCGTTCCGCACCGGCCGGCACTCCCGTGCACAGGAATTCCGTGCCTGTGGAGCGCCTGTGCACAGGACGCAACCCACACCTGTGGATAAAATTGTGGAATTCTCGCCCTGATCGGTGGAGAACCTCGGTACAACCCCGCCGAACGCTGTGGAACCCGCGGAATGCCGCGGAACTCGTCCACCGGCCCAGGGCATTTCGGGGGACGGCGAACCACAGGAACTCAACAGGGCTCCACCGCCCGGGAGCTGGTCGAGAGGCAGTTATCCACAGATTCCACAGCGGTTATTAACACTCCCATCCTTAAAGAGACATCTGGCCAAACAACAAGAATCCTGGAGCCCGGGTCCCCTCCGGGACCCTCAGGAGGACCGAACTCCAAGAAGTCCGCCACGGGCCGGCCGAATGGCCGTCCCGGGAAACGGGCGGATACGATGCAGAGGGCGAAGACCCCGTCCGCACCGCTGCACCTCGCGGCGCAGCCGGCACCGGCTCCCGCCGGGACGCGGGCTCCGCCGTCCTCGCCCAGACTGAAAGGCAGCAACCTCTCGTGAAGTTCTCCGTCGAACGCGATGTTCTCGCCGAGGCCGTCACCTGGACCGCACGGTCCCTGTCTCCTCGGCCCCCGGTCCCCGTGCTGTCCGGTCTGCTCATCCGTGCGGAGGGGGGCTCGCTGTCCATCGCGAGCTTCGACTACGAGATCTCGGCGCGGCTGTCGATCAGCGCCGACGTCCAGGAGGAGGGCACGACCCTCGTCTCCGGCCGCCTGCTCGCGGACATCTGCCGCTCCCTGCCCTCGGCCCCGGTCGAGGTGCACTCCGACGAGGGGAAGGTCACCCTGACCTGCAGGTCCTCCCGCTTCAACCTCGCGGCCATGCCCGTCGGGGACTATCCTGAGCTGCCCGCGCTGCCGGACGTCTCCGGAGTGGTGGCCGGCGACGAGTTCGCCCACGCCGTGGCCCAGGTGAACATCGCCGCGAGCAAGGACGACACCCTGCCGATCCTCACCGGCGTCCGGGTGGAGATCGAGGGCGAGAAGATGACGCTGCTGGCCACGGACCGCTACCGGCTGGCCATGCGCGAGCTCACCTGGCGACCCAGCGCCCAGGACATCTCGACGGCGGCCCTGATCAAGGCGCGCACCCTCAACGACATCGCCAAGACCCTGGGCCCGGCCGGTGACATCAACATCGCGCTCTCCGACTCCGCCGAGCTCGTCGGCTTCGAGTCCGGCGGCCGCCGCACCACGAGCCTGCTCATCGACGGCGAGTACCCCAAGATCCGCGCACTGTTCCCGGAGCACACCCCGATCACCGCCGCGGTGCGGACCACCGAGCTCGTCGAGGCCGTCCGGCGCGTCTCGCTCGTCGCCGAGCGCAACACCCCCGTGCGCCTGGCCTTCACCCAGGGGCAGGTGGCGCTGGACGCGGGCACCGGCGAGGACGCCCAGGCCTCGGAGGTCCTCGACGCGCACCTGACCGGCGACGACATCACCGTCGCCTTCAACCCGACGTACCTGTCCGAGGGGCTCCACGCCTTCGCGTCCGACTACGTCCGGTTCTCCTTCACCGCCCCGCCCAAGCCGGCCGTGCTCTCCGCCCAGGCCGAGCCCGAGGGCGAGGACAAGGACGACTACAAGTACCTGCTGATGCCGGTGCGGCTCCCCAGCCAGTGACCGGCCGGCCCGGAACCGGAAGCTGCTGATCCCGGCGTGTTCGTCGACCACATCTCCCTCCTCGACTACCGGACGTATGCCCACCTCGACATGCGTCTGGCCCCCGGGACCACCGTGTTCCTGGGCCCGAACGGCGTGGGCAAGACGAACATCGTCGAGGCCCTCGACTACACGGCGGGTCTGTCCTCCCACCGGGTGTCCTCCGACGGGCCGCTGATCCGCTTCGGGGCGGAGCGCGCGATCGTCCGCGTCCGGGTGCGGCGGGGCGGGCAGCAGACCGTCCTGGAGCTCGAGCTCAACGACGGCCGGGCCAACCGGGTCCGGATCAACCGGGCCTCCCCGGTGCGGGCGCGGGACGCCCTGGGCATCGTGCGGACCGTCCTCTTCTCCCCGGAGGACCTGACCCTGGTCAAGGGCGACCCCTCCCACCGTCGGCGCTTCCTCGACGACCTCGCCCGGTCCATGCGCCCGGTGCTCGCCGGCACCCTGGCCGACTACGAGAAGGTGCTCAGACAGCGCAACGCGCTGCTGAAGTCGGCGCGCCGGAGCGGCCGGTTCACGGACACGCACCGGTCGACGCTGGCGGCGTGGAACGACCAGTTCGCCCGTGCCGGGGCCGGCATCCTGCACGCGCGCCTCCAGCTCGTCGACGCCCTGGCCCCCCAGGTCGCCACCGCCTACGGCCAGCTCACGGACGGCAGCAAGGAGACCACCCTGCGCTACGTCTCCTCGGTGCTGCCCGAGAGCGCGGGCGGGGACGTCGAGCAGCTGCGCGGGTTCACCCCCGCGGACCTGCACCGGCTCATCCTCGACGCCTGCGCGGCCTCGGAGCAGCGGGAGCTCGAGCGGGGACTGACCCTCGTGGGCCCGCACCGCGACGAGCTCGAGCTGCTGCTCGGCCGGGCTCCCGCCCGGGGCTACGCCTCGCACGGGGAGACCTGGTCCTACGCCCTCGCCCTCCGGCTCGGCTCCTGGTACGTGCACCTCGGGGACGACCCCGCGGAGGGGGCGGCCCCGATCCTCGTCCTGGACGACGTGTTCGCGGAGCTCGATGCCCGGCGCCGGAGCCGCCTCGCCGCGATCGTGGCGTCCGCGGAGCAGGTCCTCGTGACCGCCGCGGTCGAGGAGGACCTGCCGGCCGAGCTCGTGGCCGGACCGCACGACGTGGTGCGGGTGGGTCCCGGCACCGCCGTCCGGGACGACGAGCCGTCGCCCGCCGGCGGCGGCGAGGACCGGGGGGAGGCGTCGTCGTCGTGACCGGGCCCGAGGGGGAGGACGGCCGTCCCGGACCCGGCGAGCCGCCGGAGCCGCCGGTCCCCGAGCGGAACGTCGTGCGGATCGAGGACGAGATCGACGCCCCGGCGGCGCTGCTCACGAGGCTGCGCCACGCCGCGGAGTCCCGCGGGGACGGCCGGCTCCACGGGGCGGCCGCCCGGCGCAACCTCAAGGGCTTCGGCGCAGCGATGGAGTCGGCCACCGCGTCGCCCGCCGAGCGCCTCGGGCGCCGGGGCAACGACGTGGACCCGCGGGCGCTCGGCGGGTACTCCGGGGCCGGGCGCTCCGCCCGCGACCCCCGGGGCGTCGGCTCGGTGCTGGACGGGCTCGTGTCGGGCCGCGGCTGGAAGGCGCCGGTCGCCGTGGGCTCGGTGCTCTCCCGCTGGGACGACCTCGTGGGACCGGGCATCGCCGGGCACTGCCGGCCGGAGAGCTTCGACGAGACCGTGGTGCGGGTCCGGTGCGACTCGACCGCCTACGCCGCGAACCTGCGGCTCATGGTCCCCCAGCTGCTGCGCATGTTCGACGAGCACCTGGGGGAGGGCATCGTCACCAGGATCGAGATCCTCGGACCGGCGGCACCCAGCTGGAAGCGCGGCCGCCGGTCCGTGCAGGGACGCGGTCCGCGCGACACCTACGGCTGAGACCGGTCGGAGGGAGCCTGGACGGCCTCGTGGCGCGCTGCGGCCCCCCGGGCACGCCCCGGGGGTGGTGGAGCGGAGGAAAATTCGTCCTGAGGGCCTTTCCAGGCCGCTCAGAGGCCTCTCAGGGCCCTCCGGCCCCCGGTTATCCGATAGAATCGGACACAGACAGCAATCGACGGACCGGGCCCTCACGTCCGATCGCGGAACCCCGTCCGCGGCGAGGACGCCCGGAGCCGTCGAACCGTTCCGACCCCGCACGAGCCGATGAGCCGCCGAACGTCTCACCGGTGTTCTCCTGCGCCGTCCGGAACGGTACCGGTGTGCCCAATCAGGAGGAGCCAGGAACCCGTGGCAACAGAGGATCCGCACAAGCGCGAGTACGGTGCCGGCGACATCACCGTCCTGGAGGGCCTCGAGGCCGTCCGGAAGCGACCCGGCATGTACATCGGCTCGACCGGCCCACGGGGACTGCACCACCTCGTGTACGAGGTGGTCGACAACTCGGTCGACGAGGCCCTGGCCGGCTACTGCGACCACATCGAGATCACCCTCCGGGCCGACGGCGGGGTCAAGGTCGTGGACAACGGCCGCGGCATCCCCGTGGACATCCACCCGACCGAGGGCCGGCCCACCGTCGAGGTCGTCATGACGATCCTGCACGCGGGCGGCAAGTTCGGCGGTGGCGGCTACGCCGTCTCCGGAGGTCTGCACGGCGTGGGCATCTCCGTGGTCAACGCCCTGTCCCGGCGGGTCGAGACCGAGGTCCGGCGCCAGGGCAGCGTCTGGCGGATGGTTTTCGCCGACGGCGGGATGCCCCAGGGCGAGCTGGTCAAGGGCGAGGAGACCGGGGAGACCGGCACCACCCAGGTCTTCTACCCGGACCCGGAGATCTTCGAGACCGTCGACTTCGACTTCGAGACGCTGCGGGCCCGCTTCCAACAGATGGCGTTCCTCAACAAGGGTCTGCGGATCACCCTGACCGACGAGCGCGCCCCCGTGGAGTCGGGCGAGGAGATCGCCGGCTCCGCCTCGGACCGCACCGCCGTCCACGCCGAGGACGAGCCGGTCGAGGGCCGGGACGGCGGCACCGACGCCCCCCGGCTCAACCACGAGGACGAGGACGGCGCCGGCCACCGCCGGGTGGTCTACAAGTACGACCACGGACTGCTCGACTACGTGACCTTCCTCAACAGCTCCAAGAAGGCCGACCTCGTCCACGACGACGTGATCGCCCTCGAGTCCGAGGACACGGAGCGGAAGATGTCCCTCGAGCTCGCCATGCAGTGGACCACGGCGTACACCGAGTCGGTGCACACCTACGCGAACACCATCAACACCCACGAGGGCGGCACCCACGAGGAGGGGTTCCGCTCGGCCATGACCTCCCTGGTGAACCGTTACGCCCGGGAGAACAAGCTGCTCCGGGACAAGGACGAGAACCTCACGGGCGACGACGTCCGCGAGGGCCTGACCGCCGTCATCTCGATCAAGCTCGCCGAGCCCCAGTTCGAGGGCCAGACGAAGACCAAGCTCGGCAACTCCGAGGCGAAGACCTTCGTGCAGCGCGAGGTGAACGACCGGTTCGGCGACTGGCTCGAGCGCAACCCCGCCGCCGCCCGGGAGATCATCCGCAAGGCCATCAACGCCTCGCAGGCCCGGCTCGCGGCCCGCAAGGCGCGCGAGACCACCCGGCGCAAGGGCCTCCTCGAGTCGGGCGGGATGCCGGGCAAGCTCAAGGACTGCTCGTCCAAGGACCCGTCCCTGTCCGAGATCTACCTCGTGGAGGGGGACTCCGCCGGCGGCTCCGCGGTGCAGGGCCGTGACCCCGCGCACCAGGCGATCCTGCCGCTGCGGGGCAAGATCCTCAACGTGGAGCGCGCCCGGCTGGACCGGGCGCTGTCCAACGCCGAGGTCCAGTCGATGATCACGGCGTTCGGCGCGGGGATCGGCGACGACTTCGACATCCATAAGGCGCGGTACCACAAGATCGTGCTCATGGCCGACGCGGACGTGGACGGTCAGCACATCACCACGCTGCTGCTGACGCTCCTGTTCCGGTTCATGCGCCCGCTCATCGAGCACGGCTTCGTCTACCTGGCCCAGCCCCCGCTGTACCGGATCAAGTGGTCCAACGCCCCGCACGACTACGTCTACACCGACGCGGAGCGCGACCAGGTGCTGGCCCGCGGCCTGGCCAACAACCAGCGCATCCCCAAGGAGAACGGCATCCAGCGCTACAAGGGCCTCGGCGAGATGGACTACACGGAGCTGTGGGACACCACGATGGACCCCGACCACCGCACCCTGCTGCAGGTCACCATGGAGGACGCGGCCGCCGCCGACCAGATCTTCTCCGTGCTCATGGGCGAGGACGTCGAGTCCCGCCGCGAGTTCATCCAGCAGAACGCCAAGGACATCCGGTTCCTCGACATCTGACCCGCGACATATGTCCGGCACGGCAAACTGCCGTGGTGACCGGGCCCTGCGCAGGACTTCGAGGACCAGCAGACAGAACGGAAAGACCGCATGAGTGACGAGACCCAGGACGGACAGACCCCGGAGGACGCGGCTCTCGCCGGCGACCTCGAGAACACCCCCGTGCTGACCGACCGCGTGGAGCAGGTGGACCTGCAGACCGAGATGCAGCGGTCCTACCTCGACTACGCGATGGCCGTCATCGTGGGCCGCGCCCTGCCGGACGTCCGCGACGGGCTCAAGCCGGTGCACCGCCGGGTGATCTACGCGATGTTCGACGGCGGCTACCGCCCGGAGCGGTCCTTCAACAAGTGCGCCCGCGTGGTGGGCGAGGTCATGGGCCAGTACCACCCGCACGGCGACTCCGCGATCTACGACGCCCTCGTGCGGCTCATCCAGGACTGGGTGATGCGCTACCCGCTGGCCCTCGGCCAGGGGAACTTCGGCTCCCCGGGCAACGACGGCGCGGCGGCTCCGCGGTACACCGAGACCAAGATGGCGCCGCTCGCCATGGAGATGGTCCGGGACATCCACGAGGAGACCGTGGACTTCCAGGACAACTACGACGGCAAGAACCAGGAGCCGTCGGTCCTGCCGTCGAGGTTCCCGAACCTGCTGGTCAACGGCTCCTCGGGCATCGCCGTGGGCATGGCCACCAACATCCCGCCGCACAACCTGCGCGAGGTCGCGGACGGGGTGCAGTGGTACCTCCAGCACCCGGACGTCTCCAACGAGGAGCTGCTCGAGGAACTCCTGCAGCGGATCAAGGGCCCGGACTTCCCGACCGGCGCGCAGATCCTCGGTCACAAGGGCATCGAGGACGCGTACCGGACCGGCCGGGGGTCGATCCCGATGCGCGCCGTGGTCAGCGTCGAGGAGCTCCAGGGCCGCACCTGCCTGGTCGTCACCGAGCTGCCCTACCAGGCGAACCCGGACAACCTCGCGATGAAGATCGCGGACCTGGTCAAGGACGGGCGGATCACCGGCGTCGCCGACATCCGGGACGAGACCTCGGGCCGCACCGGGCAGCGCCTGGTGATCGTGCTCAAGCGGGACGCCGTGGCCAAGGTGGTGCTCAACAACCTCTACAAGCACACGCAGCTGCAGGACAACTTCTCCGCCAACATGCTCGCGCTGGTGGACGGGGTGCCCCGCACCCTGAGCCTCGACGCGTTCATCCGGCACTGGGTCACCCACCAGATGGACGTCGTCGTCCGCCGCACCCGGTACCGGCTGCGGCAGGCCGAGGCCGAGGCCCACATCTTGCGCGGCCTGCTGAAGGCGCTCGACGCCCTCGACGACGTGATCGCGCTCATCCGCCGCTCGCCCACGGCCGACGACGCGCGCACCGGCCTCATGGAGCTCCTCGCGATCGACGAGGACCAGGCGCAGGCCATCCTCAACATGCAGCTGCGCCGGCTCGCAGCCCTCGAGCGGCAGAAGATCCAGGACCGGCACGCGGAGCTCGAGCGGCTGATCGCCGAGTACACCGCGATCATCGCCTCCGAGGAACGCCAGCGCGGCATCATCGCCTCCGAGCTCGACGAGATCGTGGCCCGCTACGGCGACGACCGCCGGTCGGAGATCATGTACGGCTACGACGGCGACATGTCGATGGAGGACCTGATCCCCGAGGAGGAGATGGTCGTGACCATCACCCGCGGCGGATACGTCAAGCGCACGCGCTCGGACCAGTACCGGTCGCAGCGGCGCGGCGGCAAGGGGGTCAAGGGCGCCCAGCTGCGCGGCGACGACGTCGTCGAGCACTTCTTCGTCACCACCACCCACAACTGGATCCTGTTCTTCACCAACCTGGGCCGGGTCTACCGCACGAAGGCCTACGAGCTGCTCGAGGCGGGACGGGACTCGAAGGGTCAGCACGTGGCCAACCTGATGGCCTTCCAGCCGGGGGAGCGGATCGCCCAGGTCATGGAGCTGGGCTCCTACGAGGACGCGCCGTACCTGGTGCTCGCCACCCGCAACGGCCTCGTCAAGAAGACCCGTCTGCTGGACTACGACACCAACCGCACGGCCGGGGTCATCGCGGTCAACCTGCGCGACGGCGACGAGCTCGTCTCGGCCCAGCTGGCGTCCGCGGAGGACGACCTGCTCCTGATCTCCCGCAGCGGCATGTCCCTGCGCTTCACCGCGTCCGACGATGTCCTGCGGCCCATGGGGCGGGCGACCTCGGGTGTCACCGGCATGAAGTTCCGCCACGGCGACGAGCTGCTCTCCGCCAACGTGGTCACCGACGACGCCTACGTGTTCGTGGTCACCGAGGGCGGCTACGCCAAGCGCACCAAGGTGGAGGAGTACCGGGTGCAGGGCCGCGGCGGCATCGGCATCAAGGTGGCGAAGCTCGCGGAGCAGCGCGGCCGGCTCGTCGGCGGGATCATCGTGGGCGAGGAGGACGAGGTCCTCGTGGTCATGGAGTCGGGCAAGGTCGTGCGCACCGGCGCCTCCGAGGTCCCTGCCAAGGGCCGAGACACGATGGGCGTGATCTTCGCGAAGCCCGCCCGGGACGACTCGATCACCGGTGTGGCCCGCAACGCGGACCGGGAGATCGCCGAGGAGGTCGACGCCGAGGCCGTGGCCGAGGTCGACGTCCAGCTCGACGAGACGATGGAGACCGCCGACGTCCTGGACAGCGGGGAGGACGACGTGCTCGACGCCGTCCCCGGAACCGGGGACACGACGGCCGATGAAGTAGCGTTGGACGCGAACAACAACGGAGGTAACGCATGAGCTCGAGTTCCGGCTCCAACGCCGCCGGCAAGTCCGGACGCTCCCCCGTCGCGTCCGCCCCCCGGTCGGGGGGCGCGGAACGGCCCGCTGGTTCGGTGAAACCGTCCGGGAGCGCCCGGACCGCGCCCAAGGCGTCGAAGTCCGGCCAGGGCGCGGGGAAGAGCCCGCGGCCCGCGAGCTCGACCAAGGGCCTGGTCCGGCCGGCCCCGCGCCCGCGCGTGCGCCGCGCCCGGCTCGTGGTCTCCAAGGTGGACACCTGGTCGGTGCTGAAGCTCGCCTTCCTGCTCTCGGTCGCGCTGGGGATCATCACCGTGGTCGCGGCGGTCGTGCTGTGGATCGTGCTGGACCTCACCGGCATGTTCGACGGGATCAACGAGCTGCTCGGGATGCTCGGCGGCGCGGGCGGGGCCCTGAACATCAAGGACTTCCTGTCCCTGGGCCAGATCGCGATCTTCGCGACCATCGTCTCCGTGGTCAACGTGATCCTCCTGACCGCGCTCTCGGTGCTCGCCGCGCTGCTGTACAACATCGCCGCGGCCCTCGTGGGCGGGATCGGCCTCACCCTCACGGACGACTGATCCGGGCGCGTTCACCGGGGTCCGGGCCGGACCCCGGTGATTTGGCACGGGACGGCAACTCCGGTAACGTTTCTACTCGGTCCGCAAGGGCCGGAAAGGGCGTATAGCTCAGACGGTTAGAGCGCTTCGCTGATAACGAAGAGGTCCCAGGTTCAATTCCTGGTACGCCCACGGTTCCCTTTTCCGCAGGTCAGGAGGCAGGCGTGAACAGGAAAATGGCTGCAGGTCTCGCCCTCGTCGGGGCATCCGTCGCGGTGCTCAGCAAGCTCCGGGAGGCCTCCGCCGACCGGACCGCCTGGGCGGACGCCACCGACGAGGTGGAGTAGCCCGGACCCAGCGGGGGCGTGGCGCAATTGGTAGCGCATCTGCTTTGCAAGCAGAGGGTTAGGGGTTCGAGTCCCCTCGCCTCCACCACACCGGATCCCGATCGAGCGCCTGCTCGGTCGGGATTTCTTCTGCCCGGCGGCGGGCGAACACCTCCGACGAGGCGGCCCTGCCTCCGCCGCGGCCCCCGCACCTCGCCAGGGCACGCCTGGACCACGGCAGAGGCCCCGTTCCCGGGCGGGAACGGGGCCTCGTGCGGAGACGGAGAGGGGTCAGGACTCGTTCTCGTCCTTCTTGCCCTGGATCTGCTCCTTGACCTCGTGGATCGTGGTCTTGGCGTCCTCGCCGACGTTCTTGGCGTTGTCCTTGACCTCGGAGGCGGTCTCCGAGACACCGCCGGACCGGCCGGCCGAGGTGGTCGCGTCCTTGGCGTCGTCGACCTGCACACCGGTGCCGGCGGCCACGGTCGACTGCTGGCCGACCGGGGACGCGGTCACGCGCGGGGACGTGGCCGCAGGGGTCTTCCAGGGGTCCTCGACCGGGCGCGACGCCTTCCAGGCGGCCACGCCGGCCGCGCCGCCGGCCACGAGAAGGCCCAGGAGCAGCAGGCCCTTGTGCGACTTCTCGGCCTTCCGCTGCTGCTTGGCGTAGTCCTTGGCGACCTTCGAAGCCGCCTTCTTCGCGTTGGCCACGGCCTTCTTGTCGCCGGTCAGCTTCGTGACGATCGCCTCGAGCTGCTCCGGGGTGTCCGCGTCGGCGAACTTGCCCGCCAGCAGGGCGGCGGCACCGGCGTACTTCGCCTGCACCGCGGCACGGCTCTCGGCGGCCCGGTCCGCGGCCTTCGCGGCCGCAGGGCCTGCGGTCTTGGCGGCCTTCGCCGCGACGGGCGCGGTCACCGCGGCCGCCTTCAGCTTCGCGGAGCCGGAGAGGTCGTGGGCCCGGCCGAGGCCCTCCTGGACCTTCGGCCCGGCGGTCGCGACGCCACCGGCCAGTGCGGCGGCGCCCGCCTCGACACCGTGCTGGAGCTTGGGCGCCAGTTCACCGATCTCCTTGGACGCCCACTTGCCGGCGTCCATGACCTTGCTCTCGGCGGCCTTCTGCGCCGCGACGGTCTTCTTCTGGCTCTTGGACTTCTTGAAGCTCATGAATCCATCCCTCCTTCGGGTCGTGACAATCCATGGTCAGCATACGGGCAGAGCCGTCGCGGCAGGAGGGAGAGCCGCGCAATCCCGGGCTTTTTCACTGTGCGCTGAACCCTGTGACGGCGCCTGGGGAGGCCTCCGGGGACCGTGCAAGAATGAGCACATGACTTCTGCCAACCCCACCGCCAAGGCGACCATCCACACCAACCACGGCGACATCGTCGTGAACCTGTTCGGCAACCACGCCCCGAAGACCGTGCGGAACTTCATCGGTCTCTCGGACGGCAGCCAGGAGTGGAACGACCCGCGCACCGGCGAGAAGCAGACCGGCCCCCTGTACCAGGACGTGGTCTTCCACCGGATCATCCGGGACTTCATGATCCAGGGCGGGGACCCCCTCGGCCAGGGCGTCGGCGGACCCGGCTACGAGTTCGACGACGAGATCCACCCCGAGCTCGACTTCAACGAGCCCTACATCCTGGCGATGGCGAACGCCGGCAAGCGCAACGGCAAGGGCACCAACGGGTCCCAGTTCTTCATCACCACGGCGCCCACCACCTGGCTGCAGGGCAAGCACACGATCTTCGGCGAGGTGGCCGACGACGCGTCCCGGAAGGTCGTCGACGAGCTCAACCAGGTCCGCACCGGCGGCGGCGACCGCCCGGTCGAGGACGCCGTGATCACCTCGATCGACATCGAGCAGCTCTAGATCCGAGCAGGATCCACCGTCTCCTGACCCGGCGCCGCCGGGGAGGGGACCAGCGGCGCCGCCCGTCCGGAGCGATCCGGACGGGCCTGCGCCGTTCCCGTCCACCCCTGTCCAGCGATCCGGGCCGACAGGCCGGCCCACGAGGAGTTCCAGTGAGCGGCGAGCGACCGCAGTACGGCGCGTCCACCGGGGGAGACGTCCCGGTGTGCCCGCGCCATCCCGACCGACCGGCGTACGTCCGGTGCCAGCGGTGCGGCCGACCGACGTGCCCGGAGTGCCAGCGCACGGCCGCGGTGGGCGTCCACTGCGTCGACTGCGTGCAGGAGGCCACCCGCTCGCGCCCCGCCGTCCGCACGAGCCTCGGCGGACGGGCGGCCCACGGCTCGGCGATGCTCGTCACGTGGTGGCTCATCGGTGCCAACGCGGTGGTCTACGCGCTGCAGTGGCTCGGCCAGGCGGTGGGCGTGAGCCTGACGCAGCTGTTCGCCTACGCCCCGGTGAGCACGACCACCGAGCCGTGGCGCATGCTCACGAGCGGTTTCCTGCACTCGATGTCCAGCCCGCTGCACCTGGTGCTGAACATGTACATGCTGTACCTGTTCGGGCGCATGCTCGAACCCGCACTGGGCCGCGGCCGGTTCCTGCTGCTGTTCCTGCTCTCCGTCCTGGGCGGTTCCCTGGGCGTCCTGGTGCTCTCGCACCCTCTCGCGTACGTGGTCGGCGCGTCCGGCGGGGTGTTCGGCCTCTTCGGAGCGCTCTTCGTGCTCCAGCGTCACCTCGGGCAGTCCATCACGCCCGTCGCCGTGCTGATCGGTGTCAATGTCGTCTTCGGTTTCCTCTTCCCCGGCATCGCCTGGCAGGCGCACCTGGGAGGCCTCCTCGCCGGGGCCCTCGTCGCGTTCGGCTACACGGCCGCGACGCGCAGGCGGCGCAGCGCCCGGAGCCGGTGACCGTGCACCCCGGATCACAGGGTGCACCCCCAGGACTCCAGGGTTCTCCACAGGTCCGGTCCCCAGGTGTCGACAAGTTACACCGCTGGAATTCCACAGCTGTGAGCACCGGTGTGGACAGTGCCGGGGCGGCTTCCACAGCTGTTAATAACGCTGTGGAGAGCGAACTGTGCACACAGTTCTCCACACCTGTGGACAACGTTGTGCACCGGTTGGGGAGAAGACCGGGGACCTCGTCGTCGGGCACGGCGTCCTCAACGGATCCTCAGGACGGGTAGGCCAGACTGGAGCGGGGCGGACCGCTGCGCTCCCACGGACGAGGAGGGGAGGACGCGTGCGCGTGCTGGTGGTGGACGACGAGGTGGACCTCGCGGAGTCGCTGCGCCGCGGCCTCACGAACGAGGGCTTCGTCGTCGACGTGGCCCACGACGGCATCACCGGGGGCTGGCTGGCCCGGGAGAACCCCTACGACGTCGTGGTCCTGGACCTCATGCTCCCGGGCAGGAACGGCTACGCCGTGCTCGAGGACCTGCGCGCCGCCGAGAACTGGGTCCCCGTCCTGATGCTCACGGCCAAGGACGGCGAGTACGACCAGACCGACGCGTTCGACCTGGGGGCCGACGACTACCTCACCAAGCCCTTCAGCTTCCTCGTGCTCGTCGCCCGGCTGCGTGCGCTCATCCGCCGGGGGGCGCCCGAGCGGCCGGTGGTGCTCACGGTCGGGTCCCTCCAGCTCGACCCCGTCCGCCGGAGCGTGACCCGGCGCGGGCGACCCCTCGAGCTCACCGCCAAGGAGTACGTCATCCTCCAGTACCTGATGCAGAACCGGGAGAAGGTCGTCTCCAAGCTGGAGATCATGGACAACGCCTGGGACGCCGGCTTCGAGGGCTCCGAGAACATCGTGGAGGTCTACGTGGGCTACCTCCGGAAGAAGATCGACGCCCCCTTCGGCCTCTCGACCCTGCAGACCGTCCGCGGCATGGGGTACCGGCTGGTCCCCGACGAGGCCGGGGCGCCGGCGCCGTGACCCGCGGGAGGCGGGGCGTCCTCGACCGGTGGGGGGTGCGGGAGCGCAGCACGGCCGCCGCGGCCCTGCTCATCCTCCTCGTGGTGGCCGTGGCCGGTGCCGTGCTCCTCGAGGTCCTGAACCGCGCCGCCGTGGGCGCCGCGCACGACCAGGCCGCGGCGCGGCAGACCGAGATCCTGCAGGACCTCGGCCTGCCCTGGGGGCCCCGCAGCGCCGGCGGCACCGCCGGGGAGACGGCCGTGTACACGCGGGCGGGTCTCGGCGAGCTCATGCTCCGGCTGGGCCGCCCGGGGGTGATCGTGCAGCTCCAGGACGCCGAGGGCCGGGTGGTGGCCGCGTCCCCCGCCAGCGCGCTGACCCAGGACCTGTCCGTGCCGGTCCTGGAGCCCGGACAGTCCTCCGACTCCGCGGCGGGCGACGAGGGACCCGCGCTCCGGACCGACGACTTCGTGTATGTCGCGCACGGCATGTACATTAACGACGTACCTCTCACGCTCACCGTGGCCGTGCCCATGGCCCTGCAGCAGGGCACGATCGAGACGGTGTCCCTGTTCCTGCTGGTCGGGGGTCCCGTGCTGGCGCTCCTCGGGGCCGCGCTCATGTGGTTGCTGGTCGGCCGTTCGCTCGCCCCGGTGCGCCGCATCACCCGGCAGGTCCGGGGCATCGGCACAACCCGCCTGGGGGAGCGCGTGGAGGTGCCCCCCACGCGGGACGAGATCGCCGTGCTCGCCACCACCATGAACGGGATGCTGGACCGGCTCCAGGCGTCCGACCGCGCGCAGCGCCGGTTCGTCGCGGACGCCTCCCACGAGCTCCGCAGCCCTCTCGCCACCCTCACCACCACGATCGAGGTGGCCGCCTCCGACCCGTCCGGGACGACGTGGCCCGAGGTGGCCCCCGTGCTCAGGTCCCAGGCACGCCGGATGGGACGGCTCGTGGAGGACCTCCTGACCCTCGCCAAGGTCGACGACGCCGGGCTGCGGCTGCGCACCGCGGACACCGACCTGGACGAGGTGGTCCGGGAGGAGGTCGCCCGGATGCGCCCGGTCTCGCGGCACGAGGTGCGCGTGCACGTGGACCCCGTGCGGGTCCGGGGGGACACCAGCCGGCTGCAGCAGGTGCTCCGCAACCTGCTCTCGAACGCGGAGCGGCACGCGGAGACCTGGATCGCCGTGTCCCTGCGGGCGGAGGGCGAGGACGCGGTCGTGACCGTGGACAACGACGGCGACACCATCCCGCCCGCCGACCGGGAGCGGGTCTTCGAGCGGTTCGTGCGCCTCGACGGCTCCCGGACCCGGGACACGGGCGGATCAGGGCTGGGCCTGGCCATCAGCCGGGAGATCGTCACGGCCCACGGCGGCACGGTCAGCGCGGGCGAGGATCCCCGGGGCCACTGCCGTTTCGAGGTCCGCCTCCCGCGGGAGGGCGGGGAGCCCGAGGGCTGAGCGGCCGCTCAGTACCCCGTCGCGGCGGCCCCCCAGACCTGCCCGGTGAGCTCCGCGACGTGCTCCTCGGGCGCGTGCTGGACGCGCAGGGCCTGCGCCACGAGCCGCTCCGCGGTCGAGGCGAGGTGCTCCCGCATGGCGCGGCCCGCGGCCTCCCCGTCCCGGGCCAGGACGGCCTGCACCAGCGGGTCGTGCTCCCGCGCGAGCTCGGCGACCGGCCGGCGCGCCGTGGCCGCCACGACCGCCAGGAAGGACGTGGTGGTGCGCAGCCGCTCCACGAGCCCGACCGCCTGGGTGTTGCCGGCCACCCGCAGGAGCAGCCGGTGCAGCCCCTCGTCGGCGTCGACGGTCGCCTCGAGGTCCCCGGTCCGGGCCGCCTCGTGCAGCGCCTCCCACTGGACCCGGACCCGGTCGAGCTCCGCCGGCTCCGCGAGGAGGGCGACCCGCCGGGCCGCCGGCACCTCCAGGGCGGTGCGCACCGCGAAGACCTCCGCGACGTCGGTGGGGCTGACCTGCACGATCTCGAAGCCCCGGTTGCGGTGGAACCGGACCAGTCCGGCCTCGCCCAGCCGCAGCAGTCCCTCCCGCACCGGGCTGCGGGAGACGTCCATGGCGGAGGCCAGCTGCTGCACCGAGTACAGCCGCCCGGGCTCCATCTCCCCGGCCGTGATCGCCCGGCGCACCGCGCTCATCACCTGCACGGCGAGCGAGCTCCCGGTCGTGGCGCTGACGGACGGCAGCGCGGGGGCCGCCGGGCCGGAGCGGCCGTCGGCCGGCGGCCCGGCCACGGGGAGGGGTGCGGTGGTCACGGCGTGACGGTCAGCTTGATGTCCCCGGGACGGTGCTCCTCGGCCCGCTGCATGGCCTCGGCGATCCGTTCTAGGGGGTACACGGGCCCGAGACAGTGCTCCACGTCGATCTCGCCCTCGGAGATCCGGCGCAGGGCCTCCCGGAAGGACGTCAGCCCGGGCTCGGCCTGCGCCGCCACGGAGCACTGCAGCCTCAGGTTCTTGCGGAACGCACTCCACAGCGGGACCTCGGTCGGTCCGAGGCGCTCCGGCAGGCCGAAGAACCCGACGATCCCGCGTCCGGCCGCGAGCTCGACCGCCTGGTCGCGCAGCACGTCGTGCCCCACGGCCTCGATCACCAGGTCGGCGCCCCGGCCCCCGCTCACGTCGGCCACGACCGCGGCGAGGTCCTCGTCGGGCACGTGCACGGGGACGGCACCCAGCCTCCGGGCGACGTCGAGCCGGCTCGTGTCGAGGTCGGAGGCGACGACGTGCTCGAAGCCCAGCCGCCGGGCCTCCTCCACGAAGAACAGGCCGGCGGAGCCGGCACCCATGACCACGCACGTGTGCGCCCGGCGGGCGGGTGTCTCCACGGGCCAGAACTGGCGCATGGCGTAGAGGCACGTGCCGTACTGCTGGGCCATCATGAGCCGGCGCAGCTGCAGGGAGTCCCCCGGGTCCGTGCCGGCGGGCAGCTCGACGACGTGCAGGTCGTCCAGCAGCTGGAGCTCCGCGAAGCACCCGCCCATCTCGCCCGGGGGGACCGTCAGCACGAGAGCGCCCTCCGGGACGTGCTCCGACCGGGACTCGACCACCACTCCGACCCCCTCGTGACCGGGGTAGCCGGGGCGCCGCGGGCCCTCGGCGTGGAGCAGCCCGTGGAAGGCCGCGTGCAGATCCGATCCGCAGATCGAGGCGTGCAGCATGCGCACGACCAGCTGACCGGGTGCGCGGGCCTGCGGATCGGGCCAGTCGGTGACGGTGACCGTTCCCGTGGCGGGGACGTGGGACCCTCGCATGCGCGCCTCCTGGTGTCCGGCGCGACAGGCGCGCGATGGGTGACATGCTACCCAGGGTTCGTCCGCGCGGACCGTGCATGACGCCTGATTAATGGATCGGTGCGCCCCGTGTCGCGCCCACGTCCTCCGCGGGGACCGCGAAGACGGGGCGGTGGGACTGCAGCCGCGCGGGCGCGGGCAGCTCCCGGCGCAGGGCCCGGTCCCCGCGCTCGAGCTCGAGGGAGAACCCCGCGACGGCGTGGTGCACGTTCTCGCTCAGCACCGCGCGCTCCACGACCTGCTCGGGGCCCGGGGGGCCGTGCAGCAGCAGCACCGGCTCGCCCTCCCGCAGCTCCTGCTCGACCCGTTCCACCGCCTGCATCCAGTGGCTCTCCCGCACGCCGGCCGGGACGCGGAACGGCACGACGACGGCGTCCCCGGCCGCCTCGTGCGCCGCGGGCGCCAGGACCCACGCGCGGAGGCCCTGCGGCGGCTCGGCGGGGGGCGTGCGGCCGTCCGCGGGCACGGGCCAGACGTAGTCCAGCTCGGTGGGGTCGTCGGGGAAGACCGGGCGGTAGAGCTCCTCGTCCTTGCGCAGCAGGTTCGACCGGTGCGAGCGGTGCAGCGCGTCGTCGCCGAGCCACGCGGGCGGCGAGGTCGCGCCGTCGTCGGGCCAGCGGTCCCAGGCCCCGGGGTCGAACTCGCGGATCTGCCACCCCGTGCTGTCGGCCCCGCCTCGGGCGGTCCACTCGTCGACCATCGCGCGACCGTAGGCGACCAGCGCCGGAACGTGCCCCGTCCACATCGCCGTGGCCGGGTGGCGGTACCACCCGTAGCCGGGCACGGTGGCGGCTCGCAGCACCTGCAGGGTCTCCACCCGCTGCTTCCCGAGCCGCTTGCGGTCGAGGACGCGTGCGCAGCGGGCGAAGTCCGGATAGGGGAGGAAGGTCTGCACCGCCCCAGTGTCCTACGGATCCGCCGGATCCACCACCGGACGACGGACCCGCCGACCCCGGCCCCCGGGCCGAGGCCCTGTGGCCCCGAGGCCCGGACTCCCGGAGGCCCTGAGGCCCCGTGGTCCGGGCGGACGCGCGGGGCCGGGCCGGCGCATCCGCCCGGTGGCCGGCCGAGGGCGGGTCAGTAGGCCTTGACGCGCTGCTCCACGATCAGGTGGACCAGGGCGAACTTCCTGTCCTCGTCGATCGCCCGCAGGGCGGCCTCGAGCGCGCCGGGGATCTCGGCGTCGGACTCCACCCGCACCCCGAACCCGCCGAAGGCCTCGGCCATGAGGGCGAAGTCGGGGTTCTTCAGCTGGGTGCCGGAGACCCGGTCCGGGTAGTCCCGCTCCTGGTGGGTGCGGATGGTGCCGTACTCCTGGTTGTCCATCACGATCACCAGCGGAGTGGCCCCGTACTGGGCCGCGGTGGCCAGCTCCTGGCCGTTCATGAGGAACTCGCCGTCCCCGGCGATCGTCACCACGCGCCGTCCCGGGAAGCGCAGGGACGCGGCCACCGCCGAGGGCACCGAGTAGCCCATCGAGCCGTTGCGGGCCGAGATCATGGACGCGTAGCCCTGGGTCGGGAAGTACCGGTGGGCCCAGTTGGTGTGCTCCCCGGCCCCGAACGTCACCATCGCATCGGTGGGCAGGCCGGCCACGAGGTTCGCCATCAGGGTGTCCATCCGGGCCGGGCCCTCGGCCGGCTCCCGGGAGGCGGGGGTGGAGAACTCGACCTGCTGCGCCCGCAGCCGTCCCGTCCACTCCTTCCACGCGTGCTTGGCCGGCAGGTCGATGCGGACCAGGTCGCGCACGAACACGTCGGGCCTGGCCACGATCTGGTAGGACACCGGCCCGGAGCGTCCGCGCAGGGACGGGTCGATGGTGACCAGGAAGTTCTTCTTGTTCCAGTCCTGACGGACCAGGAACCCGTTGGTGACCACGTCCCCGGGGACCGTTCCCACGAACACCAGCAGGTCGGTCTCCTCGAGCATGTCGAAGGTCGGCTGGGGGCGGCCGTAGCCGATCGGACCCACGTAGGAGGGGGAGTCGAACGGGACGGTGCCCTCGGTGCGCCACTCCGCGGCGGCCGGCAGGTGGTGCTCCTCCAGCCACGTCGTCAGCCCCTGGGCGCCGGCGGGCGTCCAGTCGTTGCCGCCGGTCACGAACAGGGGCTTCTCCGCACCCATGAGGGCGTCGCGCAGGGCCTTCCAGTCGTTGACGGTCATCCCGCCGTGGGCCACGGGGATCGGCGGGTGCAGGGTCGCGTCGATCTCCCGCGTGATGATGTCCTCGGGCAGCCCGACCACCACGGGCCCGGGCCTCCCGGAGCTCGCGGCGAACATCGCCTCGGCCACGATCTCGGAGGCCCGCTCGGCGTGGTCGAGGACCATCACGCGCTTGGCCCCGGAGTCGAACCAGGCGTGCGGGTCGAACTCCTGGAACGCCTCCCGGTCCCGGTGCTCGAACGGGATCAGGCCCACGAACAGGACCATGGGTGTGGAGTCCTGCCAGGAGGTGTGCAGGCCCACGTGCGCGTTGGCCGCACCGGGGCCGCGGGTCACCATCGCGACCCCGGGCACGGAGTTCATCTTGCCGTCGGCCTCGGCCATGTAGGCGGCACCGCCCTCGTGCCGGCACACGACGGTCTGGATCGGGGAGCGGTGCAGCCCGTCGAGCACGTCCAGGTAGCTCTCACCGGGCACCACGTAGGTGCGCTCGACGCCGTGGGCCACGAGCGTGTCCACGATGACGTGGCCCGCCGACTTGCGGGCGGTGGTCTGTGCGGGAGATGCGGGATCCGCAGCGGTCTGGGTCAACGTAGGTCCTTTTCGCCGTTGAAAATGGAGCGGCGGGACAGGGCAGGGCAGGCGGACGCCTGCTCGGGCCCGGCCCTCGCGCAGTTCTTCCGAAAATACCCGATGGAGACGGCGGCCCGTGTCCTGGCGGTCACGGAGGGGTGAAGAACGTCGCACGGCACGCGGGCTGCGCCGTGAGTCGGCCCGCGGACGGGACACAGGTCGCGC